>CBDVCO010000001.1:0-66776 GCA_965372515.1 uncultured bacterium
TCAGGTGCGGGCTCAGGGATAACAGCCGGCTTCGGGGCGGGCTCAGGGTCCGGGGCAGAAGCGGGAAACCTTATCCTGGCGGGCTTGCCGTCGATTCCGGGGACAGTGAAATCACCATCATCATAGGCGAGCTCCACACCCCCGCCATTACCTACGAACAAAAAAAAACCTTTCCCCTCCACTCCACCCTCTCATTGGGCTGCAGCATTACCTCAAAAGGCGCATTGGAATCTATGGTCACCTTCATCCAGGTAAGCGCCCTGGCGTGGGCTCTAAGCAGGTGCTCTCCGGGCGCTAGTTCCATCTTTGCAAGCTCCTCGGCACCTAAAGCAGGCAGAGCGACAAACGCCGGAGCCTCATCTTTTTCTTCAACTGCCACCTCTTCTGCGGCGACTGCGGCAACCTCCGGACTTTTGGTAACGCTCTTCTTCACAGGCACGCTCTTCTCAATACGGAGTTCTTCACTCTCCTCAGTGGCTTTTGCGATCTCAGCCCCGGACAAAGCCTCGGAACCAACTTCAGGCTTTGCCTCCGGTTCAACTGCAGGCTTAACTTCGTCCACCTTGACCGCTACCTTAAAAGCGCCCTCTCGCCCCTCCTCCTTTACATATGCCGCGGCAGGGGGCTTTTCGCCGGTTACCTTTTCAACTACCTTATCACCCGGCTTATCTTCCGGAGCAGAGCCGAAGTAGTAGACCCCCGCGATTATAATAATACCTATGGCAACCAGAGTCAGCGTCAGAAACTTTCTAACCGGATAGGACCTCTCCGCCACATCCAACGACTTGGGTTTTTTAGCGGGCTCTTCAAACTCGGCTACCTCCTGCAGATACAGCTCGTAGCGAAGTAACGCCTCGTTCCCATCGACCCCGAGATATTTACAATAGGCCTTGATGAAGCCCTTGACAAAGGCGGTGTGGGGCAGGGCCTGGTAGTCGTCGGCCTCAAGCGCCTTCAAGAGCCTGACAGAGACCTTTATCTCACTGGAGATATCCTCAAGGGAGACCTCCCTTAATTCCCTCTCTCTCTTTAAGTATTCACCCGGACAATCCATACTCACCACTTTTTAGTACTAATCATTATCAATCGTAGCTTTTCTATTACCGACCTTTATCAGGCAGAGCCCTTTACGGGGCGCTCATTAGGTCCTCTATATAGCGCCTTGCGCTAACGGCCCACGTTGAGCCCGGCGCCGCCTCCATAACTACATTAAACTCCTTCAAGGCCCCGGCCTTATCACCATTCCTCATAAGCAAGAGGCCAAGGTTTAGATGGGCGGGGGCAAAATTCTCGTCTATATTTATCGCGTTCATATAGGCCATCCTGGCCTCCTCATCCTTACCAGCCCTCTCTAACGCCAGACCAAGGTTGTTATATCCCCATCTATATTTTGGACTTATCTCCACCGCCTTTGTGAGATTTTTCACGGCGCCGTCGGTATCGCCCTTGTTTAACATGCCCCATGCGATATTATTATAGGCGAACTCCGGCGTCTTATAAAAAACATTCTTTAACGCGCCCTGAGACGCCTCGATAGCCTTATCCCATTCTTTCAATTTCAAGTAGAGGGCGCCAAGATTTACATATGCCTCGCTAAACATCGGATCGAGCGCGATCGCCTTTGAAAAGTGCTCTTTCGCGCGGTCATAATGGCCCCTTGCGCCGTAAGCCAAAGCAAGGGCGTCATGGAACCTGGCCTCCTCGGGCGCAAGCTCAACGGCCCTTGTAAGAGACTTTAAGGCCTCAAGATATTTTCCGTCATTAAAGTGAACAGAGCCCATCTGATAGGCGTTGGTCGCCATATCCATCGTCATCTCCTCCCTGGCCTGCTTGTCCTTGGCGCCGCAAGAGACAAGAAGAGAGAGAAGCATAAAAGCTGCTAAAATTCTAAAGGAGGACATAGGCTTGATCAATTGGATACTCACCTGGTTAATGACTGAAACGATACTTTGACAGCGCAATCTCCCCGTATCGGGGACTACGCATAACCATTGAATATAATATCATAAATCCTCAAAATGGGTCAACCGCTTAAACTCGCCGTAGCGCTCGTTGATCTCATCCTCAGAGAGCTCCTTTAAGCGTTCAAGGCTAAAGGCCTCGACATTGAACGAGGCCATGGCGCTCCCGAATATTATGGCCTTACGGATATTGGCCTCGGTGAGGTCGTCGCTCTTGGCGAGATAACCCATAAGCCCGCCCGCAAAGCAGTCTCCCGCGCCTGTCGGGTCGAATATATCTTCCAGGGGATAAGCCGGGGCGCTAAAGACACTCGTGCCGTTAAACATAAGCGCGCCGTACTCTCCGCGCTTTACGATCAATACCTTGGCCCCAAGATCGAGTATGGTCCTGGCGGCCTTAACGAGGCTCGCGTCCGAGGCGAACTCCCTTGCCTCCCCCTCGTTTATCACAATGAGATCGACCGACTTGAAGAGTTTTTTTAGCACTTCGGGCTTACTCTCTATCCAGAAGTTCATCGTGTCGCAGGCGACCATCTTCGGGCTATCAACCTGCTCCAGGACCTTCAATTGCAGTTCAGGATCGATATTTGCGAGAAACACATAAGGCGCTTTCTTGTAGGAATCGGGTATGACCGGGTCGAAGTCGCTAAAGACGTTAAGGTGCGTTTCAAGCGTGTGGGCCTGGTTAAGGTCATATTCGTAGCGCCCCTTCCAGCGAAATGTCTCGCCGGGGACCTTCTTTAGACCCTCCAGGTCGACGCCTTTGTCTTCGAGCACCTTGACGTACTCGTCGGGGAAGTCCTCGCCCACAACGGCTACGAGGCTTATCTTGGAAAAGTAGCTCGCGGCAACGGAAAAGTAAGTACCCGAACCGCCGAGCACATCCTCGGCCTTTCCAAACGGGGTCTCAACACTGTCGAAAGCAACGGAGCCAACCACTAAGATGTTACTCATATAATCCTCTTCTTTATACGGGTTAAAAATCCCCTTACAGATATTTTCCAAAGATAAGGTCCACCTTCTCTCTGGTCTCTTTTCCTATGGTCGAGGGGTCGGTCACAACGGCATACTTCATGGCCTCGGAGCAGGAGCACGCTCTGGGTGCTTCGAGCTTCCCGACCGCCCCCTTTATAATATCCTTTGAAACGGTTACGTTCTTCTTTATGGTCTCGAGTATCATCTCCACGGTAACAGACTCCTCTGTCTCATGCCAGCAGTCGTAGTCCGTGCTCAAGGCGAGCGTGGCGTAGCAAATTTCTGCTTCTCTCGCTAGCTTTGCCTCGGGGATATTGGTCATCCCTATAACGCTTACGCCCCATGAGCGGTAGAGATTCGACTCGGCCCTTGTAGAGAACTGCGGCCCCTCGATGCATACGTATGTCCCGCCCTTGTGGATGGTCGCGCCTACACTCTTGCCAGCGTCAAAAAGCGCGCCGCTCAGATCGGCGCATACCGGGTCTGCGAACTCAACATGGCCTACGATGCCGGAGCCGAAAAATGTAGACTCCCTCGCTCTGGTCCGATCTATAAACTGGTCGACCACGACGATATGGCCGGGCTCGATCTCCTCACGCATGCTTCCAACGGCCGAGACCGATATTATGCGCTCTACCCCGAGCTTCTTCATCCCGTAGATATTAGCGCGGTAGTTAAGCTCCGAAGGCATGAGCCTGTGCCCACGGCCGTGGCGGGGCAGAAATACCATATCTACGTCGCCGAGCTTTCCGGTTATATAGAGGTCGCTCGGAGGGCCGAAAGGTGTGTCGACCTTAACCTCACTAACGTCGGTAAGGCCCTCTATCTCATAGAGGCCGCTACCGCCTATAACGCCTACAACTGTGCCCATTCAAAGCTCCTTGAACTTTCCTCTGAAATCAGTGAAAAACATACTTTTTTACCATCAAAAGCGCCCAATGGTCAAGGGGTTTCCAAACTACGCATAATTTTATCGATTTGGAAGGGAAACTGCCCAGCCGGGATGAAAAAAAGACAAAAAAAAGCCCCTCTCCCGTATAACGGAAGAGGGGCTATATAAATCAAGAAACTAGAGTTCTACTACCCTCGACGCCTGGGGCCCCTTGGGACCTTCGGAAACATCGAACTGAACACGCTGGCCTTCTCTAAGGGTCTTAAAGCCCTCATTCTCGATGGCGCTGTAATGTACGAATACATCACCGCCGGAATCCTGCTCGATAAAGCCGAACCCCTTGGTCTCGTTAAACCATTTTACTGTTCCTTCCGCCATAATACAAAACCTCCTTTCTAAAAATTTCATCAGTCCTGGGGTTTTGCACAATCGGAAAGATTATATTGAAAAACCCATTTTTAAACATAATGATTAGTACCCTTTTACAATCAATTTACAGCAAAGTCAAGGCATTTTGGTCCAGGAATCGACAAAAAATACTCAACAAAAAAGGGCCTTGAAAACACCCCCGGCCCCACGGCCAGCCCCCTTGTTTGCCGCCCATTTATCGCCCCTTTTGAGAGAGCTGTCCGCAGGCGGCGAGAATATCGGTGCCCTTACTCGTCCTCACAACCGCTACAAAACCTGCTTTGATAAGTGTATCCTTAAAAGAAAAGATGTCCTCAGGCTCCGGCGCGGCGTAAAGGGAGCCTTTGTGCGGGTTAAAGGGTATGAGGTTTATCTTGACCCGGATCCCCTTTAAGAGGCTCGCCAACCTCTTTGCGTCGGCACGCGTGTCGTTTACACCCTTTATAAGCACGTACTCTATAGTGATGTGGCGGCTCTTGGTAAGCGGGAATTCCTTTAACGCCTTGATAAGTTCGGCGAGAGGATACTTCTTGTTTATCGGCATAAGCCTTGAGCGTACCTCATCGGTCGTTGCGTTAAGAGAGACCGCCAGGTTGATATTGCTATCCTCGCCGAGCCTCGCTATCATCGGCACGATACCGGCGGTCGACAGGGTCACCCTCCTCGGGGCAAAGGCAAGGCCCTTTTGATCTACAAGGAGATTGACGAACTTTATTACCTCATTATAATTAAGTAGCGGCTCGCCCATTCCCATCAACACGATATTGGTGATCCTGTCATCCTCGTCTATAAGAGCCCTGCCAACGAAGAACTGGGCAGTCATCTCGCTTAAGAAGAGGTCTCTTCCGGCCCCTCCGGCCCCTGTGAGACAGAACCCACAGCCGAGCGCGCATCCCGCCTGCGTTGAGACGCAGAGCGTCAATCTGCCGTCGTCCTTCATGCTCGGTATGACCACGCTCTCAATCCGAGCGCCGTCCTTAAGCTTTAATACGAACTTTATCGTACCGTCTTCGCTACAAAGCTCCTCGCAAAGTTCAGGGGCTTCAAGAACGGCACGCTCCTTTAGCTTTTCTCTAAGCTCCTTTGAAAGATCGGTCATGGAATCTATATCAAAAACGCTCTTAGTGTATATCCAGGCGTATATCTGCTCAGCGCGATAGGCTCGCTCATTAAGCGTGCCTACGAACTCCGTAATCTCATCTTTTGTCATATCGAGTAAGTTTATCATCACTTAAGAGGGCACCCTAAAACCCTTTGTGGGTTAAAATAGAACGATAAGACTAGGCCCCGGCCTCTTAGGCTAGAACCATGAGAAAACATTAAATCTCAAAAACCTTTACAAATCAAGCGGATTTAAGCCACTTAAGAGAGCGAAATCTCTTGATTTTTGTTATTGTATACAGTATATATTAATTTATGGGCAAAGAAAACAAGCTGGATTATCCGATAGAGCGCCACCTTACTCTACGTGAACGGATAGTGGAGTTCATTAAGGACGCCGTTATAAGCGGCTCCCTTAAGCCCGGCGAGCGCGTACCTGAAAGCGAAATAGCAGAGCGCTTCGGCATCAGCAGGACCCCCATAAGAGAGGCCTTCCGCCAGCTGGAGAGCGAGGGCTTTTTGATAATGACCCCTCGAAAGGGCGCGGTGGTAAGCCCCATCACCGACAAGGACGTCCGCGAATTCTACGCCATAAAGAGCCTGCTCGAGGGCTATGCCGCTGAGAAGGCCTGCATGGAGCTAACCGACAAGGAGATAAAGAAGCTAAAAGACCTGAACGCGGAGATGGAAAAGAGCCAGGAGAAGGGAAATGTTAAAAACTTCTTCAAGCTCGACAACCAGTTTCACGAGGTATTCATAAAGGGATGCAGGAACGAAAAGCTATGCGCCCTTATACACCAGCTCGTGGAGCAGTTTGAACGCTTCAGGATCACGGCGCTAAGCCTGCCGGGGAGGATGCAGAACTCGGTAATGCAGCACAAGGAGATAATCGAAGCTATTGAGGACAAAAAGACCGATCTCGTGGCAACGCTCGTCAGGGCGAACGCCGAGAGCAACTGTGAAGTCCTTGTTCGCGAACTCTTAAAGGAGAGCGCCGAAACTTCGGCCGACAAATAGAAGGGGGCAGCAAAGAAAGGTCCGCCACCCAGGACGGATATAGATCCATACTCAACTCAACCGCTCCAAATCTTTCAACCCCCTCCTGCCAGAGGACAAAAAAATCCATGCCGACGAACCACACCTTTACAACCTCTGAGAACGACGCCAAAGAGAGGCTCGACATCTTTCTCCATGAGAAACTGCCCGGGACCACACGGTCGAACCTGAAGCATATTATCAGCGAGGGGCTCGTCAAGGTTGGCGGCAAGCGGGTAATGAAGGCCGGACACAGGCTAAAGAGCCATGAAGAGGTAGAGATCACGCTCCCGGAGGTTGAGACGGACGAACTCAAAGCCGAACCGATAGAGCTCGATATCCTTTTTGAGGACGACTCTCTTATAGTAATAAACAAAGGGGCGGGGCTTGCCGTCCATCCGGGAGCCGGAAGGCTCACAGGCACCCTCGCCTCGGCCCTGCTCCACCACACGGAGAAGCTCTCAAGCGTCGGCGGCCCGCTTCGCCCCGGCATAGTACATCGCCTTGATAAGGATACCACAGGCGTAATGGTCGTTGCCAAAGACGACGAGACGCACAATAAGCTAGCCAAACAGTTCAAGGAACATACGATCAAACGCAGCTACCACGCCGTTGTCTGGGGGGTCACGGATGATGACGAAGGAGATATAGATATGCCGCTAGGCCGCTCGCCAAAGGACCGGAAGAAGATCTCTATCGACGCTAAAAAGACAAGGGAGGCCCGCACGCACTACAAGGTGCTAAAGCGTTTTGACGGATTCTCGCTCCTTGAGCTCACCCCGCACACAGGCAGGACGCACCAGATACGCGTACATCTGGCGGCAATAAACCACCCGGTTGTGGGCGACACTCTCTATGGAAAGAGAAAGATACCGAGCGCGCTCGGTAAGCCCATAGCCGACAGGATAAAGGGAGTAAAACGCCAGTGCCTGCACGCCATAACGCTTGGCTTTATCCACCCGCGTTCAGGAAAAGAGATGAACTTTGAAGCCCCGTATCCGAGTGATATAGAGCGGCTTATTGAGGAACTTGGTAATTGATGACCACAGGCGAAAAGACGTATTTCTTTTCCGAAG
Source organism: uncultured bacterium (assembly GCA_965372515.1). Classification (GTDB taxonomy): domain Bacteria; phylum Desulfobacterota; class GWC2-55-46; order GWC2-55-46; family JAJCZF01; genus CBDVCO01. Next base: position 7,449 of record CBDVCO010000001.1, read on the forward strand.
TTCTTGACACTCCGGGCGTAAAGCACGCCTTCCTTGGCAGATTCGATAGCCCCCGGGGGCTTGACGGATCGACCATGGAGATATTCGGCCACCCGTCCAGGGAGGTCATAACAATAGAGCAGGTCCACGGCAACTCTATTTTGCTGCTGGACAAGCCGCTTAAGGAAATGTCATTCTACTCTGAGGTTACCGGCGACGCCATAGTGACGGCGCTCCCCGGTCTCCCAATAGCCATAAGGAGCGCGGACTGCCTGCCGATACTCCTCTATGATGATAGCATTATGGCCATCGGCGCCGCGCACGCGGGATGGAAGTCCACACTGGAACAGGTCGCCATAAAGACCGTAGAGGCAATGCAAAAGGAGTTCGGCTCCAGGCCGGAAGATATTAAAGCCGCTTTCGGCCCGCATATAGGGCCGTGTTGCTACATTGTGAACCCTGACCTGGCTGAAAAGTTCGACAGGGCAGGCGTTGGCCGAAAAGCTTTTATTACAACAGATGGTTCCACAAGGCTCGATCTCGCGCGCGCGAATATGGACCAGCTCCTTCAGGGCGGGCTTAAAGAGGAAAATATCTCAAGCAGGGCCCCGTGCACGAGCTGTAATACCGAACACTACTACTCTTACAGAGTGGAGGGTGAGAGTGCGGGAAGACAACTTAGTATTATTATGATGGGAGGGTAACATTGATCATAGGACTAACAGGCGCCATTGCCTCGGGCAAGAGCCTTGTGGCCGACGAGTTTGAAAAACTCGGCGCGAGGATCATAGACGCCGACATCATAGCGCGCGAAGTGATCAGCCCGGGCGAGGAGACCTTTAAGATGGTCGTTAAAGAGTTCGGCGATGATATCCTATCCGATACCGGAGAGATTGAGCGCACAGCACTGGCCGATATCGTCTTTAACGACTGTGAGAAACTCTCAAAGCTCAACCAGATCACCCACCCGGAGATAATCAAGAGGATACTCGACCGCATTGAAGAGATCAGAGCAGAGTCCCCGGACGCCTTGATAGTATTAGACGCTCCGCTCCTAATAGAGGTCGGGCTCCATGAAAAGGTAGACCGGGTGGTGGTGGTATATGTCGACGACCCGACACTTGTAGAGAGGATAATCGAGAGAGACAAGCTCAATCCGAAAGAGGCCGCAAAGAGGCTCTCGTGCCAGATGCCGCTTAAGGAGAAGATAGAGTACGCCGACTACGTCATCTACAACAAGGCCACGATCGAAGAGACACTCAAGCAGGTTGGCGAAATATTTGCCGATATAAGCGAAAGCCAGGCATAGATCAATACAGCTGACGCGGTACTAGAGGGCCTTGTAGACAAGTAACACGCCTGAGACAAAAAGAAATACCGCGAAAATCTTTCCGTACTTCTCATTATCGATATTCGTATATACAAATTTATCGATCAGAAAAAATATCACCACACCGGTCACTAAATATATCACATTCTCCCTATACCTGATGTCCGGGCCGGGTCCGGCTGAGATCAGGGCCGAACCTGCGAGCGTAAGTATTTGAAAGAGAGCGAATGTTCCGTAGGAGGCCGCGCAGGTAACCCGGGTTATATCCTTTTCCGGGTAATTCTTTCCATGCACTATGGCCGTAAGCAGTGAGCCACCGAGGTTGGTCAATCCGTGTATTATACCCATGACGATAAAATAAGTCCTCTCAAAACGCACCATGGACTCGAGTATCCGCTCTATCCTCTTTGAATAGCTCTTGAGCGCGACAAATACCAGGAAGAGCCCGATAATAATGCCGATATTAATACTGAACTTTGTTACGAGGAAAAGAAATATGATCACGAACGGAATGGTAAATATGATTATCTTCTTATAGAAATCCCTGTCTATGTGCTTATAGTCTTTAATGACCTGAAAGAGATTGATGGTGATCGAAATCGGCAAGAGGATTATCAATGCATGCTCAAACGGGTAACCCAGGAGCAAGAGCGCCGGTGTCCCGAACAGCAGGACCCCAACGCCGAAGATCGATTGGATCGTCGCGGTGACTATGATTGTCAAAAGAATATCTATGGCCATAGAAGTAAGGTGCTGTAGTAGAGTCAGCGACTAATATTGCAAAAATACCCTCACCTGTCAAACATTTTATATCCGCACTGGTAGCGATTGACTTTCTCTTAACTATGTTATAAATTGGAGCCAAATCCACACCAAATCCGTAGAGAGCCATGAAACTGGATCAGCATTCAAAGATGCTTCGCATATATATAGGCGAGGACGACAAGTGCGAGGATCGCCCGCTCCACGAGGTGATAGTGAAGAAGGCCAGAGAGGCGGGCATGGCCGGAGCGACCGTATTTCGCGCATTAGGGGGCTTCGGCGCCAACAGCCGCGTGCGCTCATCCGGCTTGCTTGGGCTCTCAAGAGACCTCCCGATAATAGTAGTGCTGGTAGATACCCCCGAACGCATTGAGTCCTTTGTCCCGACTCTCGAAGAACTCATCCAGGACGGACTTGTCACTATAGAGGATATAGAGGTCGTCCTCTACCGCTCGGCCTCCATGAACAGACTTGAAGAGGGCACTGAAGAAGAAAAGGACGCGGAAATAGAACAGGTGAAGGAAGAGATGAAAGATGAGATCAAGGAGACCATTAAGGAAGAGATCAAAGAAGAGATCATAGAGGCGGTTATTGACGCGGCAAAAGAAGAGATAGAAGAAGATTTTTAACGTGGCCCACCGCTCCGCTCACCCCCCGCTATCCGCATTGAATTTATCCCTGCACTCACTGCCGCAAAAATAATAAGTCTTACCTTCACGAACGACCTTTATCGCGATCTCCTTTGCCACATAACTCCCGCATACAGGATCGAGCACCGTCTCCTCGGTCTCAAAATCACCGCCGTCGCCAGCATCCCCCTTCCCTGCTTTGCCCCTGTCCCATCTGGCAGGCCCTTTCGTTGAGACAAGGATCTTCTTTACCACTACATATACGATATACGCGATTATAATATAGAATAAAAGTCTCAAACGAGTCGCCTCCTAAAGAACCCTTTAAAATATCTCATCAAGTGAGCCAGTCAAGTTTCTTGTGGAGCCCGGACCACACATCCGGGGTGCAGATCACCACAACCATATCGCCGGCCACAAGAAGCTCCTTCGAGTTCGAGAGCAGGAGATCGTCGCCGCGAATTACCGCCACAAGCCCTACTCTATCATTCGGGTCATCAAGAAAAGCCGAGGCAATCGGTCTGTCAACGTAGACACTCTCTTTGGAGAGAGGGCTTACATGGAATCGATTTCCCTCCGGCAGACCGAGCGTTATCCCGCTACGCAAAAGCGTCATGAGATCGAATTGATTGAACCTGCTGTAGCCGCTGACCTTTTGTTGGCGAAGCAGTTTGACCGCTTTTTGCATATGCTCCATCATATGGGCGGGCGAATCGCTCCTCGTATCCACCTGCGACTCGAAGAGGGTATCGTGGATCGTCTCGGTCTTGATCTTCGAAGAAATTCCCCTTTGAACGAGGAAGCTTATCACCGCGGCTAGCGATGCGGGTACTAAGAGCGCGTAGCCCCCTGTCATCTCCGCGACCATCAGTATAGTGGCTATTGGAACACGCCCCGCGCCTGCGAATACAGAAGCCATGCCGACGATCACGAAACCGGCGGGAGGCAGGTTAAAAAGCTGGGCCAACGCCCCGCCGAGCATCGCGCCGATAAAGAGGGTAGGACCGAATACACCGCCGCTGCCTCCGGAAGAGACCGTCAGGGTAAACGAAAGTATCTTGGCGAGCATCAAAGCGATCAGAAAGACCACGGTGAAACGCCCGTCGATAGCCTCCTGTATCCATCCGTAGCCTCCGCCAAGTATCTGGGGTATGGCCATTGCGATAAGCCCAACCGCCAGCCCGCCGATAGCGGGTTTAAAGTGCGGTGGGATTGGGATAGAGACAAAAGCGTCGCGCACCTTATAAAAGAATATCGGCACCCCGGTCGCCATAAGGCCGCAGGCTACGCCAAGGACCGCATAACAAAAATATTGAAAGAGGCTCGATACCGCGAGATCCGGCGGGACCTGAAAGAGCGGCTGCCAGTCGACGAACGGACCGTTTACGGTATAGGCGACGACAGCGGCAAGGATCGCGTAAAGCAGAGCGCGCGATTCGTACTCCATGTCGCGATAGAGTATTTCGACCGCGAATATCGCCGCCCCGATAGGAGACCTGAAGATCGCGGACAGCCCGGCGGCCATTCCCACCAAGAGCAAGACCTGCCGCTCCTTTTCACTGCGGCGCATAATAACAGCGTACGCGGAACCGATACTACCGGCGATCAATGTAACCGGGCCCTCCCTGCCCCCTGAGCCTCCGGAGCCGAGTGTGATGGCGGTAGCGAGAATTTTAAGCGGAGCTACACGGTAACGTATCTTGCCGGCGAAAATATGAAACGCCCTGATGGCCGGGTCTGTTCCGCCGCCCTCGGCCTCGGTAGCGATACCGTAAACCAAAAATCCGGCAATAAGTCCGCCAAGGGTCGTGACTACGGGGATAAGGAGAAGGCCATGGGGGCCGATTACCTCCAGGAGAACGCCGCCCTCCCCCGGCAAACCAGGCGCTTGATAACCGGCGATCCTTGACATGAAGAACCATTTCGAAAAGCTCAGCGTGTAAGTAAAGACCTGCGCGCAGACCGCGCCAAGCACGCCCAAGATCAGCGCATCCAGGACAAGCTTACGCTGACGTCTCTGGTTTACATCGACCTTCTTTTTCATTTCGCCATGGGGTCCTCTTGTGAAATGTCAAAGCGAGAAAGATGTCACAAAGTAAAAAAGAGGAAGGTAGCGGTTAAGAATAGCACTTTAAGAAAAAATTCGCAAATAGAGCTATGGGGCTTTAATTACGCTTGTCTTGTCGACGGGAGCCACGCTGTCCAGGAGTTCTCTAACACTCTTTTTTAGCTCCGGGTGAACCGCCTCCGGAGCTATTTCTGAGAGAGGTACGAGGACAAAGGCCCTCTCGTGCATCAGGGGGTGAGGGATTCTAAGTCCTTCCTGCGCGTCCTGCCCTTTCTGGCCATTCTGATTGATAACCATATCGCCAAAGAGAAGAATATCGAGATCGATAAGCCTCGGCCCCCAGCGCGGCACGCTTGCAGAGTCTGCTCTTCCCATGCGTCTCTCTATCTCCTTTAGACCGGCTAAAAGCTCAACAGGCGAGAGGGCCGTAGAGATCTCAAGCACGCAATTTATAAATCGCGGCTGGTCCAGCTTACCCCAGGGCGCGGTCTCATATAACGATGAAGTGGATTTAATCTCGGCGATCTCAGTTAGGAAGGAGGCGGCCTTCTTACAGTTGGCCGCCCTATCACCCAGGTTGGAACCGATGGAGATATATACGGCCGTCTCTTTCATAAGCGCATATCCCCGGGCATTGTCAACAAAGGAGGCGGAGCTAAAAACGCAGGTCGAGAGCCATCAGCCTCTCCTTAAGCTCATTGGCCACCCTGCGCTCGTCACCCTCGCTACCTGCCGCAAATGTAGCGGAAAACCTCAGGAAAGCGCCCGCGTCATCCCACGGCACGGTGCTTATATGGGCGTTCTTTATCAGATACTCAGAGGCCTCTTCGCCGCTAGAGAAGTTCACATCCTTACCCGCGCCCCTGGGAGCCGAAACATAGAGGTAGAACGAACCCCCCGGCATGGCGGCCGAAAAACCCGCCTCGCTCAATGCCATTACCATAAGGAGCATACGCCTCTTATATTTGGCGAGTATCTTCTCTGTTATCTCCGGATGTTGGAGCGCATAGATGCCCGCCTTCTGGATGGCAATGAACTGGCCCGAGTCGTAGTTGTCCTTTACATTGGCAAAGGCACTTATGACCTTAGGAGAGCCTGCGAGGAAGGCAAGCCTCCAGCCGGTCATATTAAACGCCTTTGAAAAAGAATGTATCTCAATACCAACGTCGATTGCGCCCTCAACCGAGAGAAAGCTCAAAGGGGCCTCTCTTAGAGAAAGCGCGGCGTAAGCGGCGTCGTGCACAATGATGATCTCGTTATCGCGCGCGAAGGCGATCGCTTCAGTAAAAAATTCCTCTGTGGCGCTCGCCCCTGTGGGGTTATTCGGGTAATTAAGATAGAGAAGTTTCGCCGCCTTTCTATCCGCATCGCTGATTTTACTAAGGTCCGGGAGAAAACCGTTCTCTTCCAATAGAGGCATATCAACTACGTAGCCGCCGCGCCACTTGGCGTGCGTGGCCATGACAGGATAACCCGGCACGGTCATAAGGACGGCGTCGCCTTCATTTATGAAGGCGTCGGGCAGCATGGCAAGCGCCGGCTTGGAGCCTATGGAGTGAATCACCTGCGAGTCGGGGTCGAGGCCTGAGACATAAAAGACTTCGTCCAGGTACTTTACAGCCGCGCGCTTCAATTCGTCTATGCCGTTATCGGCATAACCCCTGTTCTCGGACTTTCCGCACTCTATCCTCAATGCCTCTACCACCATAGGGAGCGCCATCTCGTCGGGTTCGCCCACGCCGAAGTCGAGCAGTTCCTTATTGGGGTCGGCCTTTCTGGCGGCCGCCTTCGCCCTCTTTATCTTCTCGAACTTATAGATCGTCGTATCTTTACCAAAGCCGGCTCCGCCGATCCTGTCGGCGAATAGGCCCTGAATGTAATCGTCGCTCATACTCTTTTTAACCTCCAAATAAATACATTCTCTTTTCTGTTGCTGAAACTACTCTGCGCTCACGACATTCACTAAACTGCCTATGCCATCGATCCTAACCTCCACCTCGTCACCCGGTTTCATCTTACCTACACCAGAGGGCGTACCGGTCGCTATGACGTCTCCGGGCTTTAGCGTCATCACGTGAGAGACGAAACTAAAGAGCTCTTCGACAGAGAAGATCATATCGCTCGTCGAAGAGCTCTGCCTCGCCTCAGAGTTAAGAAAGCTCTCGATCTTTACATCACTCGTATCGAGCTCGGTCTCAATCCACGGACCCATCGGCGCGAAAGTGTCGAAGCCCTTGGCCCTTGCGTACTGCTTATCTTTACCCTGCAGGTCTCTCGCGGTAACGTCGTTAAAGCAGGTAAAGCCCAGTATATACTCTCTCGTCTCATATGTGGGAATTTTGTACGCTTGCCTGCCAACGACTATGGCCAGTTCCGCCTCAAAGTCCACCCTGTGGGACATATGCGAGGGATAGATGATCTTATCACCGGGGCCTATAACGGCCGTCGGCGGCTTAAAGAAGAACATCGGCTCGTCAGGTATCGTGAGATCGAACTCGGCGGCGTGGGCCTTATAGTTTAGCCCGATGGCGACGATCTTTGTTGGGACCGAGGGCGCGAGAAGCTTTATATCCTTCAAGAGATGCGGCTCGCCCTGCTCCTTTGCCATCGCTACAATGCCTGCCACGGCATGTTCAAGGCCCTCGCTAAACGGATCAATGGCGAGCTCGAAAACTCTGTCGCCCTCAACCACGCCATAGGTTTTTTTATTATCATTGACAGAAAATCTCGCAAGCTTCATGAGCTCTCTATTTCCCTGCCTTGCCCATGGCCTTAAGCTTCAGCCTGAGGGCGTTTATATTTATAAAACCCTCGGCATCCTTTTGATCGTAAACTACATCCTCTTCAAAAGTGGCAAGCTCCGAGCTATAGAGCGTCTTCCTGCCTTTTCGACCCCTTCTTCCAATGACAATGACATTACCCTTATAGAGCTTCACCCTCACCGTGCCGGTTACTCCCTTAGCGGCTTCATCAATAAGGGCCTGGAGAGCCTCGCGCTCCGGTGAGAACCAATAGCCGTTATAGATCATCTGCGAGTAGCGGGCAGAGAGTGAATCGCGAAGCTGCATCACTTCACGGTCCATGGTGATAGATTCCATAGCGCGCCGGGCAATAAACAAGACAGTCCCTCCCGGGGTCTCGTAAACTCCGCGCGACTTCATACCGACGTAACGGCTCTCGACCATGTCGACACGGCCGATTCCATTTTTACCGCCAAGCGTATTAAGCCTCGCCAGAAGCCTTGCCGGCGTGTAGGATTTATTGTTTATCTTCTTCGGGTCGCCATTAACAAAATCTATGTCGATAGAGGTCGCCTTGTCCGGGGCCTTCTCAGGAGAGACACTTAAGCGGAACATCTCCTCGGGCGCGGGCGTCCAGGGGTCTTCCAATACGCCGCCCTCAAAGCTCAGGTGAAAGAGGTTACCATCAGAGCTATAGGGTTTTTTCTTCGTAACCGGCACGTGTATGGAGTGTTTCTTTGCGTACTTTATAAGATCGTCGCGGCCCTTCATATCCCAGATGCGCCAGGGCGCGATGACCTTTATCTTCGGGTTGAAGGCGTAGTAGCCAAGCTCAAAGCGCACCTGGTCATTGCCCTTGCCGGTTGCGCCGTGCGATACCGCGTCCGCCCCAACGGCCTTGACCACATCCATCTGGGCCTTACTTATGATGGGCCTCGCTATCGACGTACCCAGAAGATAGGCCCCTTCGTAGAGCGCCGCCCCCCTTAACATCGGAAAGACGTAGTCCTTGACGAACTCCTCTTTAAGGTCCTTTATATATATCTTGGACGCGCCGCTGGCTAATGCCTTCTTCCTCAAGGGCTTAATTTCAGCGCCCTGCCCAACGTCGGCTACATAGGCGATCACCTCGCAGGCATACTTTTCCTTTAGCCACCGGATGATGACCGAGGTGTCGAGACCGCCCGAGTATGCGAGCACTACCTTCTTTGGTTTTTTAGACATCTACTATTCCTCCGGTTCTACCAAAAGCCACTCAAGGATCGCCTTTTGTATATGGAGCCTGTTCTCGGCCTGGTCCCAGACGGCCGATTGCTTACCCTCTATGACTTCGTCTGTAATTTCCTCATTCCTGTGTGCGGGCAGGCAGTGGAGCACTATCGCGTCTTTTGCTGCTTTCTTTAAGACAGATGCGTTTATCTGAAAACCCTTAAAGGCGTTTACCCTCTTTTTCTGCTCTTCTTCCTGCCCCATCGACGCCCACACATCTGTATTTAGAACATCGGCGCCTTTTACGGCCTCTTCCACGCTCGTCGTTATCGTCACCCGCGCCGCTTTGTCGCTCTTCACCCTCTTTAGTATCTCACCACTTGGCTCATAACCCTTTGGACAGGCGAGCCTTAGCTCAAAACCGAGCCTCAAAGACGCCTCTATCCAGGAGTTGGCCATATTATTGCCGTCCCCTATCCAGGCGACCTTCACACCCTCAAGCCCGCCCTTCTTCTCAACAACGGTCAAAAGATCGGCGAGCACCTGACAGGGGTGATGGAGGTCGGTAAGGCCGTTTATGACAGGAACCGTAGAAAAACTGGCGTACTCCTCTATTGTCTCGTGGCCGAAGGTCCTTATGACCACGGCGTCCACGTAGCGGCTCATCACCCTGGCGGTATCCTTTATGGGCTCGCCCCGGCCGATCTGCGAATCTCGATGGCTTATAAAGATCGCGTCCCCCCCCAGATGGCTCATGGCGGTCTCAAAGGAGACGCGCGTCCTGGTGGAGGGCTTTTCAAATATCAGCCCGAGCGTCTTGCCCCGCAGAGGATTATACGGTATGCCCGCCTTGTGGCGCTCCTTAAGGGCTCCGGCGCGCGCGATCAGTTCTTCGATTACTTTTTTTTCGAGTTCGAATATGCTTAGAAGATCCACTTAAAAATCCTTCATAATAAAAAAAAGATTATATCGCCCTGGCCCTCGGCTTAAGGAAGGCCCCAAGGGCCTTATCAACCTTGCTCACATGATCTACGAGCCAGTCGCAGAGCCTCTCTCTAAGCTCAGTGGTAAGCGCCTCTGTCACGCCTCCCTCCTTATAGGCCGCCCTCAATTCATCTATCGCGCGAGAAAAAATATTGTGCTGTTCAATGTGGGCCGCCATATCCGGATATTTATAGACCCCCATGGCCTTCTGTTCCATGGCGAAGTGCGAAGCGGCGTACTCTTCTAAAAAAACAAAGAACCGCTCTATATGCTCTGAGCTATCGAGAGAATCCATCGCACTAACAAGGTCGTTGATCCTGGCAAACAATACCTTGTGCTGAATATCTATCTCTCTTACGCCGACAGCGAGTTCCTCTGTCCAGACGAAATCCAAGCGCTGCTCCCATCATGTAAAAATTCAAACTTTTGGTCCACAAAAAACTTTTTTCTTTTCAAAGAGATCGATCAGTCCTCTGTAGGCTTATCCTGGAGAAAAGCGCCCAGTTTCCTGTCCGATATTGAGACATGCTCCATCAGCCAATTGACGAGCTTTCGCTGGAGCATCGTCTTTAGCGAGCTTGTCGTACCCCACCCCCACTCAAGATACTTTTCCTTTAGATAGGTAACGGTCTCTGAAAAGTACCGATGTTGAGCAAGATGCTCATCATAGAGGGGGTAATCGTGCTTGCGCATAGCACTCTCTTCAGTATTAAAATGCACCCCGACATAGTCCTCAAGAAAGGTAACGACAGCGGCGAGTTCGTCATTATTGTCGGCGTTCTCAACCGAGTCCAGAAAGGCGTTGACCGCCCTGAATAAAGCCCTGTGCTGGCCGTCTATCTCATCGACGCCTACACTCAAGCCATCATGCCACTCTACACGTTCTACCATCTTTCCTCTCCTAAGAGCTTTCCTAAGAGCTCTCCTCAGAACTATCCGCAGTCTTATCCCTTAAAAACTCTCCAAGCTTCCCATCCACATTCTTTATGTGCGTCATGATCCACGCGGCGAGCTGAGATTGAAGGACCTTCAGGAAAGGCTCGGTCGCGCCGAACTCCTCGTAACGCTCCTTAAAATTGCCGAGCGTATTCACAAATAACGCGTGCTGGTCCTTATGCGCCTCGGCTCCCGGATAAGAGAACATATCCATATACTTCTCCTCTTCACCGAAATGCTCGACTACGTAATCCTCAAGAAAATCAAAAGCCATAGCGAAGCACTCCGAATCCTTGCCTTCGCCTACAAAATCCATAAGGTCGTTAACGAGACATAAGAGCTCTTTGTGTTGATAGTCTATCTTCTCTATGCCGACGCTCATCGAAGGGGCCCAGTGGATCTTCTCCTGATTGGCGCCCGGTCTTAATACACTCACTTCGCACCCACCTCTTCATCAAAGATCGCCGAGAGGATCGAGACCATCTCGTCCACCTCATCATTACCTATAATTAATGGCGGCAGGAACCTCAAGACCGTATCGGCGGTACAATTTATAAGGAGCCCCCTGCTAAGCGCACGCTCTACGATCGGCGCGCCCGGCATCTCTATCTCCATCCCTACGATCAGCCCCATGGCGCGGATCTCTTTTATGAAACCGTAGCGTTCTTTAAGGCCGTTTAGTCTATCCAACAAATAGGCCCCGGTCTTAACGCAGTTTTCAAGCACCCCCTCATCGAGCATGACCTTTATCGTCGCCACACCCGCGGCGGTGCTGATCGGGTTACCCCCGAACGTTGAAGCGTGCGTGCCTGGCGTAAAGGCCTGAGCCACCTCGTCGGTCGCGCACATCGCTCCTATAGGCACCCCGTTGGCGAGCCCCTTGGCAAGCGTCATAATATCGGGCGAAACGCCGTAATGCTCATACGCGAATAGCTTGCCGGTCCTTCCCATGCCGACCTGCACCTCATCGTATATGAGAAGCACGCCGGCCTCCTTCAGGAGCGCCTTTAGATCTTTTAAAAAAGAGCGCGGCGCGATATTTACCCCGCCCTCCCCCTGCACCGGCTCAAGGAGCACCGCGGCGGTAGTCGGACCAAGCGCGCTCTTTACGGCCTCGACATCTCCGAACGGTACATAGGTAAACTCCTCAAGGTGCGGCTCAAAGCCCTTTTGGACCTTCTCCTGCGCGGTCGCGGCGAGAGCGGCGAAGGTGCGGCCGTGAAAACTCTTCTCCATGCTGATAATATTCGGCCTGTCAATACCCTGGCTTGAAAAGTACCTCCGCGCGAGCTTTATCGCCGCCTCGATCGCCTCGGCCCCGGAGTTAGCGAAAAATACCTTATCGGCAAATGAGTTCTCGCAAAGGAGCTTCGCAAGCTCGGCCTGCGGGGCTATATGATAGAGGTTCGAGACATGAAAGAGCTCACCTGCCTGAGCGCGCACGGCCTCTACCACCTTTGGGTGGCAGTGGCCTAAATTCGTAACCGCAAGGCCGGCGACAAAGTCCAGGTAGCTCTTGCCGTCAGCGTCAAAGACTTGGGCGCCCTCGCCCCTGGTAATGGCTATCGGAAAGCGTTTATAGGTGCTCGCGACATACTTTTCAGTAAGCGCTATTATCTCGCTATTTGTCACTGCTAATACCTTAAAAAATCATTTCGATTATTAGTAAAATTTAGGAGAGAGTGGCCTTGACCACACGGGCTATACGCTGCAAATCATTAGAGTGTTTAATGCCCTTAAAAGAACCGGTCTCCTTAATTAAAGCCTTTACGTCCTTTGCGTGATCAAAGCCGACCTCTATCATAAGCATGCCGCCGGGCTTAAGCCAGGTGGAGGCTCCCTTGACGATCTTCTTGATATATTTTAGCCCGTCAGGGCCGGCGACCAGAGCCTCCTTCGGCTCGTGGTCCTTAATCTCCGGACTAAGCTCCTTGTACTCGGAAGTACTTACATAGGGCGGGTTCGAGACAATAAAATCAAACGCGCCTTTGAGCGAATCACCATCTAGCTCGAACCCCTTCTTAATCTTCGTGTTCGGCTTATAATCCTTAAGAGCGCCGAAGAGGTCACCGCTGAGGAACTCTATGCGTTTCGACACACCAAGCGAAGAGGCGTTCTCTTTAGCGATCTCTATCGCGTCTTTTGAGATATCCGTCGCAATGAGCGCCGCCTTTGAGATCTCTTTAGCGAGTGTTACGGCCAGAGCCCCGCTACCTGTACAGAGATCGAGGATCAACGGGGGCCGGCCTTTTTTCCTCGCGTCCTTTAAAGCGCCTTTAACCTCGTCCACCAGAAGTTCTGTCTCAGGCCTTGGGATCAAAACACCGGGCCTTACCTTGAACTTATGGCCGTAGAACTCCTGCTCGCCGATAATATACTGGATAGGCTCGTACTTGAACCTCCTCCTGATAGCGTAGCTTAAGTTCCTGTACTGTGCTTCAGTAATAACATCTTCCCCCTTGAGCCGAAGCTTGGCCGGTTTACAGCCTACATAATGGGATATAAGGAAGACGGCCTCCTTCTCCGCTTCCTCAATACCGACGATCTTAAATGATTCGCAGGTCAAAAAAAGAACATCCTTTATTCGTCTATCTTCAGGATCCATTCTTCATTCCTTTTCTATCTCTATGACAGGGCTCTATGCCCTAAGTGATACCGGGCACTGATGACCGTACCAATGCCTGAGTCTGTAAAGATCTCCAGAAGCACCGCGTGTTCAACCCTGCCGTCTATTATATGGGTGTTATGAACCCCGTTATCGAGGGCGTCCATACAACAGTTGAGCTTTGGCACCATGCCACCTACGGCTACATTATCTTCTATAAGCTTCTCTGTCTCGGCCCGCGTCATCTCCGATATGAGCTTACCCTCCTTGTCGAGCACCCCCTCGACATCCGTCAGGAGTATCAGCTTCTCGGCCTTTAAGGCAATGGCCAGCGCGCCCGCGACAGTATCCGCGTTGACATTATACGCGCCCGGGTCCTCGCCATAAGCGACCGGGGCTACTACCGGAATAAGCCTCTTGTCGTCGAGCCCCTCTATTACCGACGGGTCTATGCTATCGACCTCCCCTGCCCGGCCGAGCGTTTCGCCCTTGACCTTCATCGCGCGTGCCCTGATAAGCTCGCTCTTTTTGCCTGCGAGTCCCACGGCCTTGCCGCCGAAATCCTCGATAAGGGCCACTATCTCTTTATTTACCTTATCTACGAGTACCTTTTCGACAACCGCCATGGTATCATCATCGGTGACGCGAATGCCATCGACAAAGCGGGACTGGATCCCGAGCCTCGTAAGCTCTTCCCCGATCTGCGGGCCGCCGCCGTGAACTATCACCGGGTTGAGGCCCACGTACTTCATAAGCACGATATCGCGGGTAAAACTCTTCTTTAATTCATCTTCGACCATTGCGCTTCCGCCGTACTTAATGACAATGGTCTTTCCGTGAAAACGCTTGATATATGGCAGTGCCTCAAAGAGCGTCTTGATCTTCTCTATCTTTTTTTTCATTTTGAAACGGTCCGCCCTGCCCCTGCCTTAAAGTATATACCTGCTGAGGTCTTCGTCCTTTACTATCTCGTCCAAGCGCTCCCTCACGTACGCGGCGTCTATGGTAATCTCTTTTTCCTTCATATCCGGCGCGTCGAAACTTATCTGATCGAGCATCTTCTCCATTACCGTATGGAGCCTTCTGGCGCCTATATTCTCCATCCTGTCGTTTACGCCTGTGGCGATATCGGCGATCTCCTTGATGGCGTCGTCCGTGAATGTGATCGTAATATCCTCTGTCTTAAGGAGCGCCTCGTACTGCCTCGTGAGCGCGTTCTCCGGTTCAGTCAGTATGCGGACGAAGTCGTCTACGCCCAGGCTCTGCAATTCGACCCTTATGGGAAAGCGCCCCTGAAACTCCGGGATAAGGTCCGAGGGCTTGGCCACATGAAAGGCCCCGGAGGCGACGAAGAGTATATGGTCGGTCTTGACCATACCGTACTTCGTGTTGACTGTCGAGCCCTCGACTATAGGAAGGAGGTCCCTCTGCACACCCTCCCTTGACACGTCCGGCCCCTGCCCCGATGAACGTCCGGTAATCTTATCTATCTCGTCTATAAAGACTATGCCCGACTGCTCGACCCTTTCAACGGCCTCCTTAATAACATTATCCATATCGATAAGCCTCTGGGCCTCCTCCTGAGCCATAAGTTCAAAGGCCTCGGGAACCTTCACCTTCCTTCTCTTCGTCTTCTTGGGCATGAAGTTCGAAAAGAGATCCTTAAGGTTCATATCCATCTCTTCGACACCCGCGGCGGAAAATATCTCGATATTCGGCATCTTCTGATCCGCGCTCTCTATCTCCACGGTTCTGTCGTCGAGCTTACCCTCTCTGAAGAGCTTTCTTAGCTTCTGCCTTGTGTTGGCCTGAAGCTCACGGTCCTTCGCGAGATGCTCTTCGTCCGGTTTAGATAGGGGCGAGGCGGTAGCCGGAGGAAGCAGCGCGTCAAGGAGCCTCTCTTCGGCCATCTCTTTCGCCTTTATCTGCACCTTTATACGCTCTTCGTCCTTGACCATCTTCACCGAGAGCTCGGTCAGGTCCCTTATAATGCTCTCGACATCCCGGCCGACGTAGCCCACCTCGGTGAATTTACTCGCCTCGACCTTTATGAACGGGGCCTGGGCGAGTCTGGCGAGCCTTCTCGATATCTCGGTCTTGCCGACGCCCGTGGGGCCGATCATGATGATATTCTTCGGCGCTATCTCGTCACGAAGCTTGGGGTCGACATGCTGGCGCCTCCACCTGTTCCTGAGCGCTATGGCCACGGCCCTCTTTGCCTCGTTCTGGCCTATAATATACTTATCGAGTTCGCTTACTATCTCTCTCGGGGTAAAACTCTTCATCTAAATTCACACTCCTATTATTTAAAGCACCTCTAAAAATTAGATATTTTTTCCGAGGACGCTCGCGCCGTATTCGAGGCGGAATGAAAATAAAAAGCAAAGCATATATGAACATATGTGAGCATTTTTATTTTTATTCCAACAAAGGACGCTCGCGTCGTAAAATCGGGAAAAAGAGCAATTTTTATAGCTCTTCGACGCTTATCACGTCGTTAGTGTATATACAAATATCCGCGGCCGTCCTAAGCGCCTCCTCCGATATCTCTTTCGCGCTCATCTTGGTATGCTTCAAGAGCATCCTCGCCGCCGCCTGCGCGTAAGGGGCGCCGGAGCCTATTGCCGCTATCCCGTCCTCCGGCTCTATGACGTCGCCCGAGCCTGAGACCACAAAGCTGTGGTCCTTATCGACCACTATCAAGAGCGCTTCGAGTTTCCTAAGATACTTATCGGTCCTCCAGTCCTTTGCAAGCTCCACAACGGCCCTCATGAAATTCCCCCGAAACTCGTCGAGCTTAGCTTCGAATTTATCAGAGAGCGTCATGGCGTCTGCCGTAGAGCCGGCGAAACCAGAGAGCACGGAGTCCTTAACGCGCCTTATCTTGACGGCGCTCTTTTTCATAACCGTATTGCCGAGCGTAACCTGCCCGTCGCCCGCTATGGCGACCTTACCATCACGCCTTACGGAAATAATAGTCGTACCGTGAAAGTCGTATTTCAAGAAGCTACCTCCATCTTAAAAACTACTTGGTGCCTTTAGCCCGCGGATGGCCTTTATCATAACTCTCCATCAACCCCTCTATGCTGACCTTTGTATACCTCTGGGTGGTCGAGAGGTTCTTGTGTCCGAGCAGTTCCTGAATCGCCCTTAGATCGAGACCCGCGTCCAGGAGGTGCGTGGCGAAAGTGTGCCTCAGTGAATGCGGCGTAGGGCGCTTATCTATATTACTCTTAGAGACATACTTCTTGACAATCCTCTGGACAGTTCTGGTCGTAAGCCTGCTCCCGGCCCTTCCGTAAAAGAGCGGGGCTCTACCTTTGGCCGTGACATTACCATTGACAAAAGCCGTGACATTACCCTTGACAAAAACCCTGTCGACCCAGTCATTATACGCGCCAATGGCGCCAAGGGCATGCGAGCCCATATAGGCGATACGCTCAACGCCCCCTTTGCCCATCACCCTTAAAGTGCCGCGCTTAAAATCCAGATCCGCACGGTTCAGGGCGACGAGTTCGCTTACCCTCACTCCCGCCGAGTATAAAAGCTCAAGTATTGCGCGGTCCCTAAGAAGCATCCCGAGCTTTGCCGGATTAGTTGCGCCACGAGTAGTAACCCCGCTATCCGGGGACGTTACAAGCTCCTTGGCCTCGTCAACGGTAAGTACCGTCGGCAGGAACTTACCGACCTTCGGAACGGGCACAAACTCGGCGGGGCTCTTCTTAAGCTCCCCCTTTTTTAAAAGAAATGTATAAAAACTCCTTATGGAAGAGAGCTTTCTGGCTATGCTCGATCTCTTAAGACGGCCATGAAGGCTTGCTATATAGTCCTTTACCTGCGCCTCGCCTACGCCTTTAAGAGTAACTGCGGCCCCAATATCCTTAAGAAAAGCCACGAATTCAAGAAGGTCTCTCTTATAAGCGGCCCTGGTATGTACTGAGGCGTTTCGCTCGACGTCAAGGTAAATGTCGAATCTCTCTATAGCGCTTTTCAATAGAGCACCTATAGCGTCAATATTTAATAAGCTTTGTGTTGTGTAAACAGCATCTTATCACACTCAGCGAATGATATCCAAGAACCGCCTGAACCTGATCGTCGCCTTCACGCTATCCCATGACCAGTATATTATAAGCGCCTTTCCTTTGAGCTCCGAGACAGGCACAGTGATATTCGCCGGATTTTCAAGCCCCCAGTAGCGGCTGTCATAACTGTTGTCCCTGTTGTCGCCCATAACAAAGACCCTTCCCTCCGGGATGATATAAGGTCCGAAATCCCTTATAATGCTCGACCCCCTGACATATGGACCCTTAAAGACCGCCTGAGGAGTAATTGCCACTTCACCATTAATATATACTACATCTCTCTTGATCTGGATCGTATCATTAGCGACGGCGACTACCCTCTTTATGTAATCCTTGCTCCTGTCGTTAGGATAGCGAAAAACAACTATGTCTCCCCTCTTGACACTACCCCAGATATTATAGAGCTTTGTCTCAAAGAACGGGATCCTCACGCCAAAGAGCTTGATCATCGCCGGGCGCGGTACCTGCAGGCCGTAAGAGAATTTATTGACCAGAAGGTGATCGCCCACCAGGAGCGTGTCCTCCATGGAGCTTGAGGGTATCTTAAATGCCTGCAAGACAAAGGTACGTATAAAGAGGGCGAGGATAATGGCTATGATTATAGCCTCGATGGTCTCCCTTGCCTGCCCCTTCTTTCGCTTCTTACCTTGACTGCTACCCTGACGGCTACCCAGTTCCTCTTCCCCTTTAGAGCCGCCGCCTCCCCCTTTTAATATATCGAATATACTCATATATTTTCTTGTTACCTTTGGTGGATCTAATTAAAACCGAATCAATAAATTTATTCCTTTAAAGGTCTAAAGTCAAGTACGCTTACAGGTATTTTACCCCTGCCCGGCGGGACCGGCCTTCTGTATCGTAGCCTATCTTTAAATAACTACGCCGCGTACTGAGGCGGTCCGTATGCTATGGATCTTTGCCGCGCGGTATAATACCGGGCTGGCCCGGCAAAAGGTCAATCGATCTTCAAGACCGCGAGGAATGCCTCCTGGGGAAGCTCCACATTGCCCACCCGCTTCATCCGTTTCTTACCCTCTTTTTGCTTTTCAAGGAGCTTCCTCTTTCTCGTTATGTCGCCTCCGTAGCACTTGGCGGTCACGTTCTTCCTAAGCGCCCTTATGCGCTCACTCGCTATGACCCTCGACCCTATAGAGGCCTGGATGGCGACGTCGAACATCTGCCTCTGTATGATCTCCTTCATCTTAACGGCGATCTCTTTGCCCCTCATATATGCCTTCTCCTTGGGAACTATAAGGCTGAGCGCGTCCACGGGGTCGCCGTTCAGGAGTATATCGAGCTTTACGAGATCAGACTCCCTGTAATCGAGATACTCATAATCCATGGAGGCGTAACCCCTGGTCACGGTCTTAAGGCGGTCGTAAAAGTCCATCACCACCTCATTGAGCGGTATCTCATAGGTGAGCATCACGCGCTCCTCGCTAAGATAGTTTATATCCCTCTGCACCCCCCTTCGCGCTTCGCACAGAGTGATAACCGGCCCCACGTACTCGCTTGGCAAGTGGAGGGTTGCGAGGATAAAGGGCTCTTCGATCTTGTCTATATAGTTAGCCGCCGGAAGCTCCGATGGGTTATGGACCATCACCACCTCATTATCCTGCTTTGTAACCTTATACACAACTGTCGGCGCGGTCGTAATGAGCGACAGGTCGTATTCGCGCTCCAAACGCTCCTGGATTATCTCCATATGAAAGAGGCCGAGAAAACCGCACCTGAAGCCGAAGCCGAGCGCCAGAGATGTCTCGGGCTCGAAGGTAAAGGAGGAGTCGTTAAGCCGCAACTTCTTTACCGCCTCCTTCAGGTTCTCATACTGCACGGAATCTGTCGGATAGAGCCCGCTAAAGACCATGGGCATGATCTCCTTGTAGCCCGGCAGCGGCTCGGCCGCGGGGTTATCGGCCAGGGTTATCGTATCCCCGACACTCGTGTCGCGCACTTCCTTTATCGCCGCCGTGAAAAACCCGACCTCTCCTACTGAGAGCTCCTTAACCTCGGTAGCGCCCGGAGAAAAGACCCCGACACTGTCCACGTCAAAGCTCTTGCCCGTAGAAAAGAATTTTATTCTTTGGCCCCTCTTTATCTTTCCGTCGAAGACCCTGATCTGTACGACGACCCCCTGATAAGGGTCGTACCATGAATCGAATGCAAGGGCCTTCAATGGCGCGTCCGGGTCGCCTTCGGGAGGGGGTATGCGCTCGACTATCGCCTCAAGTACATCTTCAATACCTATGCCTTTCTTCGCGCTCGTGAGTACCGCGCTCTCGGCGTCAAGGGCCAAAAGCTCCTCTATCTCGCCCTTTACCCGTTCCGGATCGGCACTCGGCAGGTCGATCTTATTAAGTACGGGAAAGATCTCCAACCCTACGTCCATCGCCGTATACAGGTGCGCGAGAGTCTGGGCCTCGACCCCCTGAGAGGCGTCGACGACCAGGACCGCCCCCTCGCAGGCCGATAGAGAACGGCTGACTTCGTAGCTGAAATCAACATGGCCCGGCGTGTCTATTAGATTTAAGACATACTCCTGACCGTCTCTCGCCTTATAGCTAAGCCTCGCGGTCTGCGCCTTGATCGTAACGCCGCGTTCTCTTTCCAGGTCCATCTTGTCCATGAACTGGTCGGTCTTTTCGCGATCACTGAGCGCCCCGGTCAATTCCAGGATCCTGTCCGAAAGCGTTGACTTGCCGTGGTCTATATGGGCGATTATGGAAAAGTTGCGTATAAGTTTGCTCTGAGCCATTTCTTTTGCCTTTAGGGGATAATTTAATAGATAAGTATATGGAACTAACCGCACTTTGTCAAAAGAAACCCCGCCAGCGGGGTTTTATACCACGCAACATTACGCACATAACATACGGACCGCCGCACTACGCGGCAACCCCATCTAAAGATCGCCTGGAGTATAAAAAGAAACCCCGCCAGTCCGCCGGACCAGTCCGGTCTTATACCACGCAACATTACGCACATAACATACGGACCGCCGCACTACGCGGCAAAGCCATCTAAAGATCGCCTAGAGTATAAAAAGAAACCCCGCCAGCCCGCCGGACCAGTCCGGTTTAATGCCACGCAACATTACGCCCATAGCATACGGCCCGCGACACTACGCGGCAAAGTCATTTAAAGATTGCCCGGGGTATAGATTGAAGCCATCCGGTTTTTATGTTATTTCATATCAATGACCTCGATGCCTGACAAGTACAACGCCCCCGACATTATCAAGGCGCTCTTTATCGTCATAGTGACATTTGTCGTATATATCCGGGCCATCCATGGCGGTTTTATATGGGACGATCAGACTTTTATCGTAGAGAACAGGTTCCTCCTCGACCTTGACGGGCTTTGGTCCATCTGGTTCACCACCGACCTCTCACACCAGTACTACCCGCTTGCTTCAACCATCTTCTGGATAGAACGCCACATATTCGGCCTGAATCCAATTGGATATCACACTTTAAATATCGCCCTTCACTCTATAAACGCCCTGCTCGTTTGGGTCGCATGCCGAAGGCTAAAGCTTGGCGGGGCCTACGCTATCGCTCTGATCTTCTCACTCCACCCGGTGCACATAGACAGCGTGGCCTTTGTAAATGAAATGAAGAACCTCGTCTCAGGGCTCTTCTACCTCTTGGCGCTCTTAAGCTTCCTCACCTTTGAAGAGAAAGGCTCAAAACGCTGGTACGCGCTCACGCTCCTTGCATTCGTATTAGCGCTTCTCAGTAAGACCGTCGCCGGCACCCTGCCGGCCGCGCTCTTGATAATACGCTGGATGAGACATAAAGATATAGGCCCCGGCTACATCCTGAGGCTTGTACCGTTCTTTATTATAGCCGCCGCCTTCGCCGTTGTGACAATAGCCGTTGAGGTGGAAAATACCGGAGTGGATATCGGCATCAGCTTTGCACAGAGGCTGCTTGTAGCAGGGCGCGCCTCCTGGTTCTACGCGACGAAGCTTATATATCCAATGAAGCTCTCATTTATCTACCCGCGCTTTACTCCCGATATCACGAGCTTAACCCAATGGGCCTACCCGCTCGGGGTCGTGGCCCTAACGCTTCTACTCTTTGGCTTAAGAAAGAGGCTCACTCGCGCGCCTGTGGCCGCCGTAGCCTTTTTTCTCGTTACCATCTTCCCGGCCCTGGGCTTTGTCGACATAAACTTCTTTAACTACTCTTACGTAGCCGACCACTTCCAGTATCTGGCCAGCCTTGCGCTCATAGCGCTCGCAGTCGGTGTTATTTGCCGCCTGATCAAAAACCTGCCAGGGCCCGTAGCTTACATAACGGCAATCTCAATAGTCTTTATCCTTGGAGTGCTTACCTTGAGCCGCTTAAGCGTGACCACGAACCACGAATTGCTCTGGAGGGATACCATAAAAAAGAACCCCGCGTCATGGGCGGCACACAACAATTTCGGCAATCTCCTCTTCGCCCAAAAACGCATACCGGAATCTATAAAAGAGTTTCAAATGTCGATCAGCATAAACCCCTACAGTGAGAAAGCCAGAGGCAACCTCGCTAACGCCTTGACCGAGACCGGCCGCTTTGATGAAGCGATAGACCAGTACGAAGCGGCGCTAAGGATAACCCCGGACAATCCGCTCACGCTTATTAATATCGGCATAAATTACACACTGCAAAACAAATTCGAAGAGGCCGTCCGGAAATTCGAGCGCTCCATAGAGCTAAACCCTTATGATTCATACGCTTTTTATAACTACGCACTGGCGCTTACGGGGCTAAATAGAGCAATTGATGCTGAGCGCGCCTATCTAAAGGCCATAGAGCTAAACCCCGCGGATACGGATTCAAGAAATAACCTGGCCAATATATACATGGACAAAAATGACCTTGACCGGGCTATGGCGCTCTACACTGAGGTGATAGAACTGCTCCCGACCCACGCCCGGGCCAATAATAACCTCGGCATTATCATGAGCATAAGAAAAGAATACGAATTAAGCCTCTCCTACTTTGAGGTGGCCATAAAAGCTGACCCGGAATATGCCGATGCCCATTATAACTTCGCGATAACGCTTGAAGATATCGGCAGGCATAAAGAGGCCCTGGAAAAATACCAGGCGGTCTTAAGGCTTGAACCGGACCACGCTGAAACAAATAATAATATCGGCTCCATCCTCTTAAAAGAGGGCGATCACCAGGCAGCGAAAGGATATTTTCAACAAGCGCTAAGGCTAGACCCGTCAAGCCCGATATACAAAAAGAACCTGGAGATCGCAGATAAACTCACCAGGGGCGACAGGGCCCGCGGCCTTAAAAGGCATTAATTCTTGCACTAAAAGCGCCTTTATAGTAAGAGTTATAATAAAGATATATTCGTCTTTATATAATAAATACCGCCTAAACACTCTATCTTTAGAGTATTAGATCCAGGGAGCCCCCTTGAATAAGCCTGTACGCAAGAGAGTTCTAAAGACAATATTCGCCCTCTTCTTTCTGTGCTTCCTCTCTATTTCAGGATGCGAGAGTTTGAAGGAGGCGCTCGACCATAAATACTATCCACCCGGAAGCCTTGACGAAGAAGGCAAAGTAAAGACCAGCCAGACCGACAAGACCGAATACTACAACAAGTTCTATGCTCAAATAACGCGCAGATTCACTATGAAGCAAGGAGAGATGAGAAATGTCACGCTCGATAGCCTTCCCAAAGGGCACGGAGGAGAGATCAACTGGACAGCCGCCGTGCTGGAGGGCTATATCAGCCCGCGAGGTTCGCTCGACCCGGACGCTGAAGAGGTACCCCCGCTCGACCTGAATATCTTTATAGAGGCCAAGGTCCCTCTGATGGCAAATGTGCTGTTTCCCCACTCTATCCACACGTACTGGCTTAGTTGCAACAACTGCCACCCGAAGATATTCATCCCGCAGGCCGGAGCCAACCCGATCAGCATGAACGAGATCTTCGAAGGCAAATGGTGCGGCCGGTGCCACGGCAAGGTGGCCTTCAAATTCTTTCCCATCGCCAATTGCAGGAGGTGCCATATCGTCATGAAATATCAATCCCTTGAAGAAGAGCACTTTAGATAGGCCCGGGCCTTAAGACCCGTCCCCGGTCAATGGAGAGCACATTGAACGCCCGCCCCAATGGGCACTATCGGGCCAGCGAGTTTACTAATGATAGATAGAAAAACCCTGGAGATAAGTTCCTTCTCGTTCTTTCTTCTGATTATTATCTCCATCTATTCCATTTTGACTTACGAGAGAAACTCCCACTGGGCCGACGAGTTGACCCTGTGGGAGGATGCGCAATTAAAATCACCATCTAAATCAAGGCCTTATACCTACGCAGGTGTTGCTTACGCAAAAGATAAACGCCTGAAGGAGGCCTACAATAACCTCTCTCGAGCGGTTATGCTAAACCCGGCCGATATAGAGGCCAGATATAACCTCTCGATATTATATATGGAGCTTGGGAGATTTGATCTTGCTGAGGTTGGGTTCAAAAACGCCATAGAGAGCAGGCCGGAACTCAAAGAGTCCTATCTGGCGCTCTTTGACCTCTACTCTAAACAAGACCGCCCCGAGAAAGCGGCCTCCATTCTCGCTAGCGCCCAGTCCATGTGGCCTAATAATATAGGGATACGCCTGAAACTCGCCACCGCAAACGCCAGGAGCGGAAAGCTAAAAGAGGCTAAAGAGGGATACAATTGGGTTTTAAAGCGCGCTCGTGCCCGGACGGAGGCGATAAGCGGACTCGGCAACATATATATGCTTGAGGGAAACTACACCCTTGCGCTCTCATATTACGAAAAGGCCATTGAGCTTCGCCCAGGCGACCCGGTTGCCATCTACAACGCGGCACTTGTCTCAGAAAAACTTGGTGATAATGAGAAGGCCCTGAAATTCTACGCTCTCTTCATCAAGGCCGCTTCGGCTTCTGCCGAGCCTTATAATGAAGCCGTAAGAAATGCAAGGGAACGGGTCATACAAATAAGATCAGGTAACTAGGTGCTTTAGAAATATGGCCCGGGCCGCAGTACCAATGGCCGGCACGAAAACCTTGACACCAATATTTTTACTATAGTATCATAAAGAATAGTGCATATAGACAAATAGACGCTATCCTGACTTGATCACCTAAAAGAAAAGAGAAAAATTTACCATGATAAAAAATAAGCTCCTAAAGATACTCTTCTCTCTTGCCGTGCCTTTGATGCTCTTCAGCTGCGGAGAGCCGAAGCTGAAAGAGCTCGTATGGCCCAACCTCCCGGACATACCTAGAATCAGGTACGTAAAGAGCTATCGCGGCCCTTCGGACATAGTTAAGAAGAGTTTCCTCATAGAGTCCCTGCTTGGCTCTTCAGGGTCGGTACGCTTTAGTAAACCGATGGGCATACTCTACGACGACAAAAGAGACAGGCTCATAATTGCGGACACCGCCAAAAAGACCATCTTTATCATGGACAAAAAAAATGAGAGCTATTCAGCCCTGCACATAAGAGGCAGAGAGGCGTTTACTAAGCCGATTACCCCCAGACTGGACTCCAAAGGCAGAATATTCGTCACAGACAGCGCCGGCAAACAGGTTTTGATGTTCACCAATGCCGGCAAATACATAAAACATGTCTTCAAGGACGGCAGATGGACAAGGCCCAGCGGAATCGCAATAGACAAAAAAAGAAAGAGGATCTACGTCTCAGACACGCACAAGCACAGGATTCAGGTATTTGACGAAGATAGCCTGAAACTCATCCAGACCATAGGGGGCATACGTGGAACGGAAGAGGGGGAGATGAACTTCCCCACACACATGTTCGTCAATAAAAATAACGGAGACCTGCTAGTCACAGACACAATGAACGCCAGGGTGCAGATCTTTGACTACAAGGGACGTTTTAAACTCACATTCGGCCAATTCGGCGACGGGCCCGGATTTTTCGCTCGTCCCAAAGGGATCGCCGTAGACTCTGAAGACCATATCTATGTAGCGGACGCGGGCTTCAATAACATTCAAATATTTGATTACGAAGGCAACAACCTCATGGCCTTTTCAGGCTTCGGACGGGGTAGAGGGGCCATGATCCTTCCTGCCGGGATCTATATAGACGATGACGACATTATCTATGTATCCGACTCCTTCAATGAAAGAATTAATATCTATGAATTCATGGGGGATAAGTACAAAGAGAGGAAAAAGAAGGGTATAGTCCTGGATAGATGATTTGCGTGCAGGGGCCTTTAGCGTAATACGGATGCAAATTTACTCCCCGCCAGGTCAATAATAGCGTAACCAACTGTAATATATACACAAGTTCACCTCCACGCAAGCACTTATCCGGCAAGCCAACCCCGCCTTATCCCCCAATATTAAGAAAAAAATGCACGATATTGATTAAAATCCGTTAATTTTTTCCTTGACAGATTTTAATATTGGGTATAATATTGGTAGTAACTACGGATCAACATGGCTCATGAAGGGCCCTCTAGCTCCGGAGTACATAGAGGTTATGTACCTGTCGATTCATGACGGATCAGCAGGTATTAATGGCGATGATGCCGCAATACTGCCTACGGCTGGCAGTTTTGAAGGTATTTTTTTATTTAAAATACCTTCAAAAGACGACTGACGAGGGTTGTCTTCCAGATCTACCGTCCCTTTATAGTAAAGAGACGGAGATTAAAAAGATTTAGTTGTTTTTGAAAGGAGTTACACAATGAAAAAGCTACTTACTTTTGCAGTAGGTCTCGGCCTCGTCTTCGCCGTAGCCAGCACAGCGTCAGCCATTACAAATCCTACAGACTACTCTGATGGCGACATAGCTAACGGTATTGTAAACTCAAGGCACAACCTTGGTTCAACAGGCGTTCACTTCAGGGCCGACAACACGAACTCATCAACCGACACTGCTTCAGGCGGCGGCGGCACGAGTGAGGTCTGTATCTTCTGTCACACTCCTCACCACGGTTCAACCAACGCTCCGTTGTGGAACAAAGGCTCACAGTCTACAGCTAACTACACAACCTACGGTACAACGGTTGGCGGAACAAGCGCCGACACCACTCCTGGCGCCGCGACACTCGCGTGCTTGAGCTGCCACGATGGTGTTAACACCTTTGACACCATTGTCAACTGGCCTGGTAAGAGCGGTACGGGTACCAACGATAACGGCGGCGTGTCAACAGACATGGGCTGGTTATTCACCGAAGATGGTAACACCATGAGCGACTACATGACTTCAGGCAGGTTGAACCTCGGTACCGATCTACGTAATGACCACCCGGTATCCATAACCTACACTGAGGACAGAGCGTCACTCAGGCCTGTAAGCACTCAGATCACCAGTGTAACCATGGAGAACGATGTGCTTACCGTTGTAGCGACCACATCAACATCAGCCACGACAACTGAGAACCTGTGGGCTGTAGGTGGTTACCTTGACGGAACCGCTTCCATTGACGGTATCCTCAGGAACGGTAAGGTCGAGTGTTCTTCATGCCACGACCCGCACTTCAAAAACCAGTCTTGGGATGAAGTCGCCGGTACATGGGGCGGTGGTAATGTCGTTGATGGTTCAGACGACATGGACGGTCTCTTCCTTAGAAGGGTCGGCGGTAACAGTCTCAGCGGTGTATGCAGAACCTGCCACAACAAGTAATTGTTCTGGCATAAGAAAAAAGAAAACGGTTAGAGCTAAAGATAACCGTTTAGAAAAAAAAGACGGGCCGTTCTTCGGCCCGTCTTTTTTTTATCTTCTCTTTGCCTTTCTCCGTCAATAACCAGAGAGAGATAAGCCGCGCCAAATTAAAATCTTTTAATAACCGCCTAATCATGATTTTATGCTATCCGGTTAAAATAGTGCCAGAATATTAATGTCTTACAGGTACTCGCGGGGCTATATATTTGCAGATCATACCGTTAAAAATATCTTTCGTTCTTAACGCACTCGAGAATTTATCCTTATTGACAAGAGATAATCGCTACGGGAACCATAACCACCTTGCCACCATTACTTAAACGGGTGTCAAGACAAACTCTTACGGAGACAGTCGCCATGAAGAAATTCTTTTCCCTCTCTCTATCTTTCATTCTACTGCTAACCTTATCCATCGGTCTATATATATCGGAGGTCAAGGCTGAAGAGGGCACATCTGCCGAGCAAACCCCCGCGGATGAAACATATGACCCTGATAAAGATCTCGTGGCAAAGGTAAACGACCATGAGATAACATATACAAACTTCCAGATAGCCATAAACAACTTAATGCCAAAATTGGCCTATCATAAGTCAGTCAGTGAAAGACGCATGAAGATGATAGAAGAAAAGGCCCTGAATAATCTTATAATGGACCATCTACTCTATGAAGAGGCAATAAATAGATCCATCAAGGTAACCAAAAGAGAGATCAAACAGGCAACAAGAAATTTTCAAAACAAACTGCCAAAAGGCACGACTCTTAGAAAGGTATTGAAACAAAGCAATATGACCAGAGATGACCTTAAAGAGGTATTTAGAAGGTCGATGCTGATCCGGAAGATCAGAGACGAATCAAACGAGGAATTCAACAAAAAGGTAGAAGAGCGGGTCAACGAAGAGTACATGAAAGAGTACTATGACAATAATCTCGACAAATTCGTAGAGCCTGAGAAACTACACCTGAGCGAGATACTCTTGAAGGCGGATCCTTCAGGCGGCAAGAGGCACTGGCTGGAGGTAAGGGATCAAACACTCGCCGTAGAAGCCAGAATTCGTGGTGGCGCTGACTTTGCCGAGGTGGCAAAAGAGGTCTCTCAAGACGCTTATGCTCCCAAGGGGGGCGATATGGGTTGGGCGCACTCAGGTACCCTGACAGTAGGACTTGAGGAAGCGGCACGAAAGCTTAAAGCCGGAGAGATAAGCGGTCCGATAGAAACACTCTACGGCTATCACATCATAAAACTTCAGAAAAGAAAGCCCAAAAAGCTTAAGCCGTACGATGAATTGAATCATGAGAAATTGAAGAAAGAACTCAATATGTCCGAGTATAAAAGGCTAAAAGATGAATGGCTTGATTCTCTTAAAGAGAAGGCCGTAATCGTATATTTTG
Organism: uncultured bacterium; assembly: GCA_965372515.1. Classification (GTDB taxonomy): domain Bacteria; phylum Desulfobacterota; class GWC2-55-46; order GWC2-55-46; family JAJCZF01; genus CBDVCO01. The sequence continues at coordinate 35,834 of CBDVCO010000001.1, forward strand.
ATGATAAATAAGAATCCACATCTTCTAATTACGGCTTTTACGGCTGCCTTGCTCCTTTCATTTGCCGGTGGTTGCGGTCAGGATAGGGCTGAGAAGAGTTCAAAAAAAGAACCTCTTGCCGCCAGCACTACCCCGGCCAGCTACGTTAAAGAGATACCTCCGGCAGAGCCTGGAGATATTGCTCTAGGCAAGCTCGTCTATGAAAAACACTGCCATTACTGCCATGGAAGAAAAGGGCGTGGCAAAGGTGCGGTCTCAATAGCGGTCGTCCCTAACCCGGCCGATTTTATACGCGACGAAAAACGTATGGCAGTAACCGACGAAGCACTCTTTAAGTCATTGACATACGGGATTACCAAGGAGAGCGGCGGACAAAAGCTTGAGAAAGCGCTGGCAATGCCTCCTTTTAAGGGGGTCTTAACAGTCAAAGAACGTTGGGACGTTATTGCCTACATAAGGGAGCTTGTCAGAGAATCAGGGAGCGAAAAAAAAGAAAATTAACTACATTTCTTATTATTTATAAAGCTTTAGACTTTGTTATAATGAGGTGTATATGATATAATTTCTTTAGCAATTACAATATCTTAAGCAATAGACAACTATAGACTGACATCAGGATTAGACCGGCCTTCTCTCAATATCTTAAATGGATGGATACCCCAATGAAACATTCAAGTTTTAAAAGATTATCTTCTTTTCTACTCTTTTTCGCCGTTCTCCTAATCTCCATGCCTGCCTTTTCAAACCCGAACGATTACCATCCGGAAACCGGCGAGCCCAAGTGCATGAACTGCCATACCCCTGATAGAAAATACTCAATAGATTATACACGCCAGGAGAGTTGCGCCGAGTGCCACGGATCAGGCTTGAGCGAACGATATCTATCCATAAACGGGCGCTATCAAAAGATAGAGGATCATGCCGGAAACGAGCCCATAATAGTGGCAAAAGTGAACTCGGCTAAAAAAAATCCAACCAAAGCCTCCACAAAGGAGATGATCCTTATAAAGGCAGGCGAATTCACCATGGGGTCTAACGACTGGTGGCCCAAGAGCCAACCGGAGCACAAAAGAGACCTGAAAGCATTTTATATAGATAAATTCGAGGTGACCAACCGCCGCTACATGGAATTCGTCAAGGCTACCGGCTACCCCCATCCAAAACACTGGAGAGGAGGAGTAATACCGCCGGACAGGCTGGAACACCCGGTAACTTATGTAAACTGGTTCGATGCCGATAATTTCTGCAGGTGGGAGGGTAAGAGGCTTCCCACCGAACCTGAGTGGGAAAAGGCGGCCAGAGGAACCGACAAAAGGACCTTTCCGTGGGGCGATAAATTCGATAAAGAGAAAGGGAATACGCCGCAATACGGCCACGGCGATACTCTACCGGTTGGGAGCTTTACCAGCGGTGTAAGCCCCTACGGTGCCCATGATATGGCCGGCAATGTCTTTGAATGGTTAAGCGACTGGTTTCAACCGTATCCCGGGAACAACCACCCGGATGAAAACTACGGCGAGCTGTACAAAATTGTCCGCGGCGGTTCATGGTACGACTGCACATATTATAAATGCGGAATCAGCGCGCCTACCTATAACCGTATATTCTTCAACCCCTACACAAAGAACAATAATTTCGGTTTCAGATGTGTGAAAGATGATAAGAAATGAAAAACTCTGAGAGAGAATTAAAAAACGGTGCCAGGTTCTTCGTCTTTACAACCTTTGTAAGCGGTGCCGTTATAATGGTCGTTGAGTTGCTAGGCTCAAGGATTATCGGCCCTTCTTTCGGAGTAAGCCTCTTCATCTGGACTTCTCTTATAACCGTCACTCTTGTGTCCCTCGCACTTGGTTACTGGCTCGGCGGGAAGCTCGCCGACCACAAGAGCTCCCCTACCGTACTCTTCACCATCATCCTCGTTGCCGGACTCTCACTCCTGCTGGTCCCGCTTATAAAGAGCTTTATAATTTCCAACGCCCTCTTTCTCGGACTGAGGCTTGGCACCCTTGTAAGTTCTTCCATACTTTTCGGCCCGCCTCTCTTCCTCCTTGGCATGGTAACGCCCTATATTGTAAAGCTCAGCTTCGAGGACAAAACTACAATTGGAAAGACCGTCGGGTGGTTATATGCCATCAGCACGGCAGGGAGCGTAGTCGGAACCGTCTTAACCGGTTTTCTACTGATACCGAGACTTGGGGTAGACAATATAGTATACCTATCTTCGCTGGTACTTATTTCCTTAAATGCGATCTATTGGCTCTTTTTTAAGAATCGATACATCTATCTTTGCCTGATTTTAATTCCTGTTGCGCTGATACTGATGCCTGAGAGACAGTTAAGTGTCTTACGCGAAGATGGTACCAAAGTCTCTGTTAAAGTTAATAAGGACAGCCCTTACGGACAAATCAAGGTGGTTGATTACTCATACGGCGACACACTTTACAGGGAATTCCTTATTGAGAATATAATACAGGGAGGAATTGACGTCAACTCCGGGTTATCGATCTTTAAATACCAATACCATCTCGAACAACTCGCGCACGCGTACGCAAATGACGCCAGCAATGCATTAATAATAGGGCTTGGCGCCGGAATCGTGCCCCAAAGGTTCAAGCAGTTTTATAATATAAAGAGCGATATCGCCGAGATCGACGAGATGGTGGTTAAGACGGCCAAAGAATACTTCTTTTTTGAACCGGATGAAGGCTCTGTCTTTACGCTCGACGGCCGTTACTTTCTACGCTCAACCAATGGACGTTACGACATAATAATACTGGATGCTTTCTCAGGGGACAGTCCGCCAAGCCATATGGTAAGCATTGAAGCCTTTGAGCTTATGAAAAAGAGACTCTCACGAGACGGAGTATTACTCATTAACTTCCTTGGAAGCAATGAGAAAGAGAATACGTTTGTCCTTTCATCACTTGATAAGACACTAAGGGAGGTTTTTAACTTTGTCGATGTCTATGTATCGGAAGAGTACTATCATCAATCGGCGCGGATCTTGAATTTTACATTTGTAGCCTATCTTGAAGACAAGAAGAAGGGAAAAAAGCTATCAATTCGCCCGCCTATACACGCGCAGTTCACCAGGGACCTGGAGGGACTTCTTGACAGACGGATTTTACTTTCCGGCGACGCCATTACACTTACGGACAACTACAACCCAATCGACTTCTACGACATGAAAATGAGAGAATGGCTCAGGGAAGAGAGCATAAAAACAGCCGATCGAATGATTGTCGTTCATTAGTAGAGGAACACAAATATAATATGGGAGAAAAATTAATGAATCACCTATTTCATCAAGCAAAGATAAAATCGAAATTCTACCTTCCTCTTATGGCTATCCTGATCCTTTTATCCGGCTGCTCAAGGCCTCCTGAAGGAATGGTCAATATCGCCGAAGGGGAGACTATTATTGGCAGCAACGAGATAGACGCCGAAGGTAAGGCCATACAGTACGGTAATAAGAAACCGTGGTTTCTAAACGAACATCCGGAGCACAAGATCATTGTAAAAGAATTCTATATAGACAAGTTTGAAGTAACAAATAAAGACTATCGGGAATTCGTAGCCGCCACAAATCACAGAGCACCTTCCTACTGGCAACAAGGTTCGTTCCCGTCCAACTTGTCAGACAACCCTGTCAACATGATCAGTTGGTTCGATGCAAAGGCGTACTGTAAATGGAAAAACAAGCGGCTGCCAACCGAGGCTGAGTGGGAAAGAGCGGCACGCGGGAACGACGGAAGAAGATTCCCATGGGGCAACGACTTCGACCTCAAAAAGCTCAATACCATGGGGATGCACGGTGGCACTACCCCGGTAGGGACATTCATGGAAGGCAAGAGCCCTTACGGTCTCTTTGATATGGCTGGTAACGTTCAAGAATGGACCCTGGACTCTTACAAGGCGTATTCTGGAAACGATTATGAGGATAACGACTTTGGCGAAAGGTTTAAAGTAGTACGCGGTGGAGGATGGGGCGGCATAGGCCATTACGCTTCAGAGGTATATGTAAGAACCGCATACAGAAACTATGCCCCGCCGGGAGGTACCTACGATGACGTTGGATTCAGATGTGCATGGTAGTAATTTTAACCTGAATGACAGACTTGAAAATGTCACTTATTGATCGAGGCTCAAAAATATGCTCAACTTCAAGAACATACGGACATCTCTCGATTACGCATATTCCAGCCTATCCTCCAGAATACTGTTGTGTGGAGCTATCCTACTCTTAGTCATCCTGTTTAAACCAACTCTGTCATATAGCCGTTTAGCGCCCTTAGACCCGCGTGATCCGTATATACATAGAACATTGACCCTGGACGTGGGCTTTAATTTTAGGACCTCTTCATCCAAAATAGGAGACTTTCAGTCAAAACGAAGATGGAGCTTCGGCGAAAGCTATAAAGTATCTATACGCGGCAGCGTGATCGACCCGAGATTTATGGTCTACGACTATTATACGTTTTATTCTCAAAGCCGGAATTCCACCAATCAAACTGGGAGCAATCTTGGCCTGGGTATAAAATCAACCATTTTCAGAAAGTTCAGATTTCCGGTTACCTTATATGAATACCGCTTTTATGGCAAAGATGTAATCAGAGATTCGTTCGGTGCCAGATCGCTCTTAAGGTTCAGGAGACTTCCTACTACCAGACTAAGAGCAAATTATGACAGGACGGAAACCGACACCAATATCTCCTTCAATTCAAACTATCAATTGAAGATGGATAAGAATATTGGTCCAACATCTAATACGTTGAATTACGCTTATTCTATAAATGACAATGGCGCTACGCAATCTAATCTTGCCATAACCAATGGAACGCGTTTATCGCGAGCCACAAAAATGAACGCCGTTCTAGCTCATAATGTGGCCACTCCATCTGATATATCGGACGAGGACAAAACAAGTACAGGATTTACAATGTCGCTAGTGTCCAGGACGAGCGATGACTTCAGGCAGTTACACCAATATGCGGCCTACTCAAGCGAAACCACTTCGACTGAAGGAACCGTGACTGTCGATGGACAAAGCTACAACGGAGGATGGAATTTTGCATTACTAAAAAATCTATCTACAGGCGGAGGAATATCCGTTTCAGAGAGTAATTCTCATGGCATCTCCAGTGAGAGCACTTCAGAAAGTTTTTCTGCACACTGGAACCTGAATTATACCATTACCAGGGGACTATCCCTTGTATGGGACTCATCATATCGAAGCACTCGTTCAAGTATTATCTCGATATCGACCGACGAATCGAGCAGCGAGTATTTCAATACCAACATGGGCGTTACGTACTCTAGACGGATTCGCTCCGCCTCATTCTCATCAAGTTATAGGGTCGGCTATGTTGAAGAGCTCTCCCTGCCTCTTAATGGCGGAGGAACAGGACTACGTCAGGGGATTAGTTTAGGTCTAGGCAACCTACATTATAAAAAAGTCTACGTCAATACCTCGTACAATGCAAGCCGCGTTGACGTTCTGACTGGCGACATCTGGTCCACATCACAATCCCTATCCGTTACAGCAACACCAAGATACTGGACAAAATATGGAAGCATAGGCTCTTCATATAGATTCAGAACCTCTAGGAACTGGCGTAACCCTGAAGCGGTCTCATCACATAATTTAAACTTTAATGCCAGGAGCAGAGAAATAAGAAGGACAAGAGGATCTGCAAGCCAGAACTTTTCAATAGAAAAGTCCGGTCATTTAAGCGATTCTACAAATAAAATAAGTTCTTCCAGGCTTTCCATTTCTCACAACAGAACAGTCATGGGAGGAAAAACTCAACTTTCTTTCTTAATCAATTATCGCAAGCACGAGCATGGAAGGGCTCTTAACAAGCGTATAGATGCAAGATTCAAAGCGGGGTACTTTAGGCCACTTTTTAGGCGCGTCGCTTGGCGTTCCTATTTCGACTACTCTAGAGGCAAAGACCTTAGCAATAACACAAGCCATTCCGATACGAGCTTCGCAAACACTCTCGCATACAATCTAAGGAGTTGGAGCATTTTTGCGGAGCATCAAATTACACATTCTTCAAGCAAGCATACCGCTACTATTATTAAAGAACAATTTATGTTAATCTTAAAAAGATCTTTCGTCAGGGGATTCTGACAACGTTAGGACCGAGCGAAAACAAAAGCATTATAATGCAACATTCCATTTTATTCATATTTCTTATCATTGTCCTTAAGGATGGGAAATAAGGCAAACTCGAATAGAGCATATTACTAATATTGCCAAGCGTTACCTTCCGGATCTTCCAATGGATTTTGCTCTATTTAGCCTGGCTTTAGCCTCTCTGTAGTCTGGATCGATCTCAAGGACCTTCTCGAAACTCTCGATTGCCGCCTCGAACTCGCCACTGTCTAAATATATAAGACCCAGATTAAAGTACGCGTCAGGCCCTTTGGGATCAACCATAACTGTCTCCTTATAGTAGCGCTCGGCCAGGCGAATATCACCGACATAGTGATAGACCCAGGCAAGGCCGTAAAGCGCCCTTGCGTTCTTTGGTTCAAGTCTCACGGCCTCTTTAAAAGAATTGATCGCACTCTGGTTATCCCCTACCTCCTGAAAACTCCATGCAAGATTATAGTGGGCAATACTACTAAAGGGATTTAACTCTACTGCCTCTTTATAAAAACCAAGAGCGGCGGCCGGATTTCCGCTCTGCTTATAGGCCTGGGCGAGGTTGCCCCTGGCCCTCTCGTTTAATGGATTTACACGGATTGTCTCCTTATAAAAATGAATCGCCTTCTCAACATCCCCTGCCTGATCATAAATAACCGCAAGGTTAAAAAAGGCCTTGTCGTTTAACGGATTTAATCTGATTGTCTTCTCATAGTAAGCCGCTGCATTCAATTGATCGTCCATATCATTATAAATAAGAGCCAGGTTATAGTACGGTTTATAGTTAAAGGGCTCAAGCCTGACGACCCGTTTATAGTACTCGATAGCCTCCTCGTTATCTCCCTGCTCGCGAAAAGCCGCCGCCAGACCCAGATTTACTATCGCGCTTTCAGGGGCCGAGTTTACCGTATCGGACCAAAGGCTCATGGAGTCCGTCCATACCATACTCCTCCTCACAGTAAAGACTCCGTATAGGGCAAAAATTGCGAGCAAAACAATCAAGACGGCCTTTCGCCTCTCTGCGGCTCTCAAAAAAATGGCATGAAATATCACGGCGACTATCATGGCGAACCCGGCCGATGGCAGATAGAGATACCTGTCGGCAAAGCCGCCCGTCGAAACTACCGGTATATAGAGTACCGGCAGGAGCGGAATAATGATCCATAAAATAGGGAAGAATACGGCGGCCCTTCGCCTGAACGCCACAAGGAGCAAGCAAATAACAACCATTACCGCTATAGAGAGTAAGACCATAGGCTCGAAGAGCGAATAAAAAGGTTCAAGGACGTAGATGACGCTTAAGTTAGCGGGCCATAGGAGTTTGCCCATATAACGCAGGATTGCAGGAAAGATATTCACCATGGATCCATAAAGCCCGGTACCGGCCATCTCCTTTTGCGCAAACCCTCCAAGGGCATATGTACGAAGCACCATATAAATTACAGCCGCAAGAATATATGGGATATAGGTAAGATAGCGCTTTATGAAGGAGCGCCCTTTTGTCGAGAAGTCATAGCACCAGATAATGAGCAAAAAAGCCATGGCCGTCTCTTTACTGAGGAGCGCTATAAAGAAGAGGATAACAGAGAGAATCGTCCATAGGGTTCTGCCCCTTAAGAACGCGTTCAGGTCGAGCCTTATGTATATATAGAAGGCCGCCAGAAGAAAGAGCGTGTATAGAAGCTCCGGAAGAGCAGAGACCCAGTTGACCACCTCGCTGTTAATGGGGTGAAGCGCGAAGATCAGGGCGGCAACAAAGGCCCAGTACGTAGCGCTTGAAGAGTGCGCCCTCTCAAGTGCAGCCTCTAGCTCCCCTTCCTGTTCCCCTTCGGACTTGTTCACCCCAAAGCCCATGGACCTAAAGAGCGTCGAGACGACGAGAAAGACGAAAAGGCTGTTCAGGGAGTGTAGGATAATATTTAAGAGATGAAAAACCACCGGGTAAAAACCGAAAAGATGATACTCGGCCAGAAATACCAGATGCATCACGGGCCTATAATAATTTGACCCTGCCGTCTCCTTCATAAACGACCAGGAGGCGGAGAAGAAAATATCACCAAGATGCGCCGTATCGACGATCCAGGGATTGCCGAGCACCTGCTCCATATCGTCGTATACAAAGCCGTGAAATAGTGTCGGCAGATATACGATACAAGTTACTAGAAAGAGCGTAGCGAACAAAACGTATCCAACGCTCTTCTTGTGAGTTGGCAATATAGCCATCTTCTGAGCCTTAAATAATGAGAACGAATTGTTAAATAGGCATAATTAAAGGATTTCCCCTGCAAGGCCTACATCATTGGACATTTTAACTCAATTAAGGAGGAATTTTCAAGGCCAAGCATCTACTTGATTTAATTCGTATTTTGCTATAGACTGTATCCATGCTTACCTCCTACAACAATGACAAGATATCGCTATTTGCCCCCCTAATAAAGAACAGGGAAGTTTTCCTGAGCGGTATGCCATGGCTACTGGATCCCGCAAAAATTCGCTTCAAGCTCGGTGAGACCCTCAAGGATCTCAAAGTGCCCTACCACATGGGCAAAGAGGATGAAGCTATTATTGGTAATGCCATCACGAGCCTCGTCTCCCTCTTACAAACGCGCTATCAAAAGGACTCCCCTGAGGCCGGAAAGAAGAAGCAGAGCACATTCAGCTCAACCCCCACAACAAAGAGCGAACCCCTGATGGATACGACCTACTGGCTAGGAGTATTCAAGCAGGATTCTCTCGAGATGAGTCTCGCCAAAGATATACTTCGTACAACACCATTGATTGACAGCGCGATTCTCAAGCAATGGCTCGATAAGAACGGTAAGGGCGGAAAACTACTTCAATGGACAATGACAATCCTTGAAAAAGCACTTTGCGAGGAAGCAGGAGATGAAAGCGGAGAGATGACCTCATACATGGTGCTACTGGCCATAATTACGACCATTGTCAAGAAGAAGGAACGGATAAAGGATTTTACAATCAAGGGCGCTTCGCTTGAAAGGATAGACGTAGCGACCGGTTCCACACTCTTTATGACCATTAAAGCCGCGGTGGAAGAACTCTTTAAAAAGATCAAGACCTCCGAGTCGATCTACTGCAACCCGGCGACCGAATCTATTCTTAAAAGCACGGTTATCCCCGAGTCATTCCTGCTGATACCCAGCGTACTCCTTAGTAACTCGCTGAATCCATACGGGATAAGGAATGAGACGGCTGAGATCATATCCGCGTACACACCCGAGACCAGCCAGTGGCCTGATGATGTCGAAAAACTCATAAATAAATCTTTTAAACAACTCACAGGAAATAAGAAGGACAAACAAAAGCTCTGGACTTACTGTCTGATCACCAAGTTCAGGGAGCATATAATAAACTATCTCATGCAATACGACCTGCCGGGCACAAAAGGGCACGAGTTATTCTACGACCTCTATCGTGAGGATCGTCATATGCATATACTCGACCCCAAGACGCTCGACTCTTTAAGCTCTCTTTTGGACGAGTTTACGGACAAATACGGGAAGGATCAGGAAAGGATTGAGAAATTTACTTTATTAAAACACCTGATTGAAATATTAAGAAGTGAAAAAACCATGGCAAAGGAAGCCAAATCAAAACAAGGCGCCCAGATCATATCCGACATGGTCAGGGGTTTCATAGCTTACAAACTGGACTCACATGCCTCTCAATTCATAGGCGCTTCGAGAGGGGCCCTCGTTAACAGGCGCGAGAAATACACCGGCGACCTTCTTTTGGAAGAATTCAAAAATGGCAGACTATACAGGTTTTCAAGCGACCGCAGGGAGATTCTCTGCGGGCTGACCATCAAACAAGAGGGTCAACTTATCATCGACATGAAGGATTTCACAAAAAAGACCTTGAAATTAAAAGAGATCGCAATGGCCGACTTTATGAAAGAGAATTTTTATGAACCGATACTAAACGAGGCAAAGAAATACGGGATCGATAAGGGGCTTGTTGACAAAGATGCCGGCATTACCCTTAACGGCTTGCCTGGAGACGCCGCAATATTCTCAGGCGGCGTCGGCAACCTGATCTCTCTTGCAGAGGATATAAGCAAGGTTATCAAAGACTACCGCGAGAAGGTAAAAGAGAAATTTCTGCCAAAGCTTGACAAACACATCCAGACGATACATGAAAGATACCTGAGCCAACAGAAACGGGAGGCAGAGGAGAAGGAAGACTTGAGGGAGTTGATCGGTCTTGATGACAGCCTCGTCTCGCTTGATGACGCAGAGGATATGGTCGAACAAATCACGCGCGATGAGTTGGAAGCCACTATCACCGAGGAGATGGATGCCGGCCTCTTCATCTCTTACGGCGTAAAAGCTGAGACAATGCTACTAGAGACTAAAGACGGGACTAATGAGCCTCCCGTCAAGGTAGCTATCGGCGAGAAGATCAACGAGTCCAGCAGGGGAACGGACCGGAACCTTGCCGTCATGAATAAGAGCGCCGCGCTCCTGGAGGAGGAGAAGCATCAAAGAAGTAACGATAGCTTAATCAATCCTTTTGAGGTCCACATAGACAAGATATTCAATATTCGCATACCTGCTGAAATTGAAAATATGCTTGGAAAAGAATTTCGTGGAGAGGCCAAACACGACACTTCCGAGCTTATCGAAAAGCTTATGGATGAATATTCAAACGACCTTGAAAAAATACGTCAGGATATGCCGCCTGACTCACTTAAGGCCCTTCACATAAGAACGCAGCTTTACAACAAGGGTCACGCCCTATCCAAAGAAGCGCTCAACGCCTATATAAGAGAGGCGACCGGCAGGAAGTTCTTCTTTAAAAAAGAACTTCCTGTCACAGATCTTTCGCCAGCCATACAAGAAAATTTCTATTTCCCACGGAATATAAATGAGTTCTGGTTCAGCGTGGAGGTAAAAAAGGGCGTTGAAAAGGTCGAGCTCTTCTCCAGGGTCGGAGAGATGGTCTTCAAGGGTTTTGAATCCTCTCCGCCGACCGAAATCTACGAGATCATCGATCGGGACGGAGAGTTCTTTAAGGCAATTTTAAACGATCACTTCAACGGTTGGTTCAAGGAGGCTCAAAAGGCCGCTAACGTCAAATACGAAACCCCGGCCGAGAAATAAAGAGTCCTATCCCTCTCCTTCTGAAATATTCAAGACCTCGTTCATACTTCCGGTGCGGAAACCCTGAAGATCAAGGGTGATATATACAAAGCCGATACGCTTAAAACTCTCGACTATCTCCCTTCTAATATCATCCTTCATCATGCCCGCGATCTCCGCAGGACCCACCTCGATCCTGGCCGTCTCCCCGTGATACCTGACCCTGAACTCTTTAAAACCGAGCGCCTTGATAACGCCTTCACATTCGCTGACAAGCTTAAGCCGCTCTTCTGTTATCCGGGTTCCATAGGGAAAACGTGACGAGAGGCACGCTAGCGCAGGCTTATCCCAGGAGCTTACGCCGAGATATCGGCCAAGCTCGCGCAACTCATCCTTAGTAAGACCGGCCTCAACGAGCGGACTCCTTACCTCCAACTCTTTAGCGGCCTCCATGCCGGGACGATAATCCGTGAGATCGTCCACATTGGTCCCGTCGGCCACGAAGGTGAGCCCCCTCTCCCCTGCCCTCGCCTTACAGATCTTAAAGAGTTCGCTCTTGCAATGGTAGCAACGCGACGGCGAATTCTCAGCGAAATTCTCTATCTCAAGCTCATTTGACTCTACGATAATATGATCTACTTGAATATTTGCGGCAAAGAGTTTCGCCTCTTCGAGTTCACTTTCAAGATATGTAGGGCTCGTGGCGGTAAGTGCCGAAACTTTGCCTTTAAGCGTAAGCGCGGCAACGTGGAGGAGAAACCCCGAGTCAACGCCGCCTGAGAAGGCGACAAGAAGAGAGCCCATCTCATTAATAATTCGTCTTAGATACTCGAGCTTGCCTAAAAGCTCCTTTGAAGGTGTCTCCTGATGGACCGTTTCACAACGCGCAACGTGAGCCCCGCTCTCCTTATTTGTCAGCATACATTATACTCCATGATCTCACTCTCACTCTCGCTCTCCTTGCCACTGTGAATGTTGTCGACAAGCTCCACCTCTTTTGTCTCTTCGCCACATGTAATACGCACCCTGGGCTCAACGCCAGCCTTGGAGGCGCTGTAGCGAATGAGCAGATCGAAAACGAAACGTGCCGTAGCCTCGTCCCCATTCCAATCCCCATCCAATGGACCGCAGACAACGGCATTCGGGCCCGGAAAGTTCACAGGCTCTATAAGGCTCTCACCCTCTTGAACGAGATTGGTGAGTCTGAGATTATCGGCCTTGTCCCTGCCGATAACCACCTTCGTACCATTAAAACGAAAGTGCCTACCGGTCTTCAGCATCTGCAGGTCCTTAGTAGTGACCGTCTCCTTGTGGTCGAGTAAGTCCCTCACCTTCTTTGAGAATATCTTATCGGTAAGGAGACACCCCCCAGACGGGCACGGGTAGTCGTCTATATCCAGCTCGTCCGCTTTATCCATTATGGGTCTTCTTCCCCTGCCCGCGACATCCATGAGTTTTTCTCTATCGACCAGCCCCTCTTTTTCAGGAACGGTCTCTTCGAGATTGAGCGCGCACAGAGGCCTCAAGATCAAACCCTCAAGGCCGCTCTCACGTTCGATAGTTGCAAAATTGGCCCTCCTCTGGCTCATGGGCCTTTGCCCGACGACCTCACCCGTTATCACGAAAGAGGCCCCTATCTCCTCCATATAACGCCTGGCCGAGCGGAACATAAATATGCGGCAATCGACACAGGGGTTTATCCCTTTGCCGTAGCCGTACTTGGGGTTCCTTACGATGTCGATATATTCAGGGCCCTTATTGATAACCTTGATAGGAACGCCGAACTTTTCACTAACCAGCCTTGCCTGCCCCTTACAGCCCGCCTGCTCACCCTGGATATGGCCGGAGGCGAGCGCTATCACCTCTCCCGCACCCTTCTTCTTTGCCCCTGAATCGCAGGTACAAAAAGCGGAAGTAAAGTTCAGGGCATATACCTCTATGCCCTGGTCTATCATAAGCTTCACGGCAAGCGTTGAGTCGAGCCCGCCGGAAAGTAGTGCTATTGCCTTAGTCATAGTGCCGTATAACCTCCATATTAGAATTCTTCTTCATTAATATAGTATTATACTTTGAAGCCCGCGATATTGCAATTTCATATACAAGAACCCCTCTATTTATGATAGAATTTAAAGGTTTACGGGGTAACAGTATGGATCTTAACCATAAAATTCAAGGCAGGTATGCCGTATGAACGAGACGAAAAGCCATATAGAAGCGCATAGTAAGCCTAAAGTGCTCGTGCCGATAATTCTCTTTATCATAACGCTCATTACCACTACCACCAGCGGGGCGCTCTACGAAGGGGAGAACCCGCTTAGAAACCCGATGGGCCTTTTTAAGGGCCTGCCTTTCTCGGCCTCGCTGCTCCTTATTCTTGGTACGCATGAACTCGGCCACTACTTCGCGTCCATGAGACACCGGGTAGTGACAACGCTACCTTACTTTATCCCCGGGCCGCCGTTTTTTCTCATGATCGGCACATTCGGCGCTGTCATAAGGATAAAATCCCCGATAGAGAGCAAAAAGGCCCTCGTTGATATCGGGGCCGCCGGGCCGCTTGCGGGCTTTGCAGTGGCGATCGTCGTGGTCTTCATCGGGCTGCACCTGTCCCAGGTGATCCCTGTGCCCGAGACGGTCATGAACATAAATCTCGGCTCGTCGCTGATGTTCAGCTTTATAGAGTATCTGGTATTCGGCCCGGTAGCCGAAGGGCACGACATCTTCCTCCATCCCGTGGCCTTCGCCGGATGGATCGGGATGCTTGTAACGTGCCTTAACCTCCTGCCTATCGGCCAGCTTGACGGGGGGCACATCCTCTACGCGATATTCGGCAAACAGCACAGGAGGGTGTCGATAATGATGATCTGCACGCTTCTGGCCTTTGGAACACTTGCCTGGAAAGGCTGGCTCGTCTGGGGCGTACTCGTAACAATCATCGGCATCTGGCACCCACCGACACTCGATTACGACGTACCGCTCGACCCGAGAAGGAAGGTCGTCGGCGCTATCACCCTTCTTGTATTTCTGTTGACATTCACTCCGACTCCATTCTATATTAGTTAACGCTATGAGCGAAACGAAAAAATTTAACGAAGAGAGCCTCTCTGATTTCGACGGCACCGACCCGGATAAGCCTGCCTATATAGCCTATAAAGGAAAGGTCTACGACGTGACCGGCAACCCGCTTTTTGTAGACGGGCTCCACTTCGAGCATACGGCAGGCATGGACCTGACAGAGGATATGGAAGAGGCCCCGCACACGGACGAGGTCATGGAAGAACTCACTGTGGTTGGCGAATACACAGAGGACGACTGAGGGTACGGCTATGAAAGTCCGTATACTCGGCTCTGGCACTTCCACCGGCGTTCCGGTAATAGGCTGTACGTGCAGTGCGTGTACTTCCACCCATCCCGGCAACAAGAGGAGCAGGTCGAGCATAGCCGTTGAGTTTTCCAATAGTACCATCCTCATCGACACATCCACCGACTTGAGAATGCAAGCGCTCTCGAGCGGCCTTAAAAGGGTCGACGCCGTTTTATACACCCACTATCACGCCGACCATATCCACGGGATAGACGACCTGAGGTCTTATAACCGCCTGCAGAATGAAGAGACGATCCCCTGCTACGGAGATAAAGATACAATAGAGAGGATCCGTCGTTCCTTTGAATATATATTCGCTACAAGTGGAAGCAAACATGAGGGCGGATGGAAGCCCAACCTCAAAACAGTTGTAATAGAGGCTCCCTTCTCTCTCTTCGATCATGAGATCATTCCCATTAAAATAGAACACGGACCAAGATCGATCCTCGGCTATCGCTTTGAGAATTTCGCTTACCTGACCGACTGTAGCGGCATCCCCCCCGAGAGCATGGAGCTCCTTAAAGGCACAGAGGTACTCATTATCGGAGCGCTCCGGCAAAGGCCCCACCCCTCGCACTTCAGCATCGGGCAGGCCATCGAGGCCTCTGTTGAGATCGGCGCAAAGAGAACGATACTTACCCACCTGGGCCACGCCGTTGACTTTGAGGCCGTAAGCCCGACACTGCCGGACGGGGTAGAGCTTGCCCGCGACTCCATGGTGATAGAGCTTTAAAAAAAAATATCCCCTCTCTTTTACTGCCTAAAAAAATATCATCATTTCCCATGATCCTTGATTTTTTTATTGCCTTTATGACGCGGGGCTGTTATGATGCCTATTATTTAGGCAATCGATATGACAACCTACCCTACAAATGAAGATATGATAGAGAATATGAGCGAGGCGATCATAGCCATAGAGCCGTCCGCTTCAATGGAGGTCGCCATCTTCAACCAGGGTGCGGAGAGAATAACCGAGATGAGCAGGGAGAAAGTCTCGGGAAGGGCTCTTAGCGAGAGCTTCTCGCGCGACCCCTGGCTCGTTGAGATCGCAAAGGAGACGCTCCGGACCGGCAAGCTCTACAGCGAATACGAGGGGACCCTTCACAGGTGGTTCTCCAGCCCGATACCTGTCGGGGTTTCAACCAACAGGATATTCGACCCGCTCGGTGAGCTTTCAGGGGCCGCCCTTATAATCAAAGACCTCTCCGGTATCAAGTCGATCGAGGCAGATACCACTAGAAAGGACCGCCTCGCCTACCTCGGCACATTCGCCGCAAAGCTCGCCCATGAGATAAGAAACCCGCTTGGCGGGATAAGGGGCGCGGCAC
This sequence comes from uncultured bacterium, assembly GCA_965372515.1. Classification (GTDB taxonomy): domain Bacteria; phylum Desulfobacterota; class GWC2-55-46; order GWC2-55-46; family JAJCZF01; genus CBDVCO01. The sequence continues at coordinate 51,779 of CBDVCO010000001.1, forward strand.
AACTGGTAGACAGGAAGATCGACGACCCGGAGATCAAGGAGTTCTCATCGCTCATTATAAGTGAAGTAGACCGCCTGGCGATCATAGTTAAGGAGATGCTCAACTTCACCCGTATTGGAAAGCCCGATACAAAAGGCATCAACATACACATGCTCCTGGATCAAGTGCTCCTCATCCTCTCCAAGGAAGAATCTTTTGAAAAAGTTATCAAGGAATACGACCCGAGCCTTCCCCTGATATCAGGAGACGAGAACCAGCTTACCCAGGTATTCCTGAATCTTTTAAAGAACGCCCGCGAGGCCTCAGGCGACGATAGTGAGATCAAGGTGGCGACAAGGATGGCGACCGACTTTCACCTTTTAAAGGAGGGTAATGTCGGTAGTTCTTTCGCGCTCATCGAGATAAAGGACAACGGCACTGGCATTGAAGCCGAAGATATAGAGAAGATATTCACGCCATTTTTTACCACAAAGAAGAGCGGGAGCGGGCTTGGCATGAGCATCTCGCTCAGCATTATAAAGGATCATGGCGGGTTTATGAAGGTTACGTCTGAACCAGGAGAAGGCACCTCCATGCTTGTCTATATACCAACCTTTAAAGAGAAGAAGGATCAGTAATGAAAGAAACTAAAGTACTTATAGTTGATGACGACAGATCGATCCTTCTGGTCCTTGAGCGCCTTTTAACGGACAAGGGACTAAAAACCGAGACGGCTGATAACGGCAAGAGCGCGGCCAAGCTCCTCGGTTCCGGGCAGTTCACTATCGCGCTCCTTGACATTAATATACCGGGCAAAAACGGCCTTGAACTCTTAACGGAGGCCAAGGAGGCCGAAGTCAACACGCAGATCATAATCATGACGGCCGAGCAGACGATGACCAATACGCTTGAGGCTATGAAGAGAGGCGCCTTCGACTATATAACCAAACCCTTCGACTTAAGCGAGCTGGAGATAATAATCGAACGGGCAATGGAGAACGACAGGCTCATTAAAGAGCTCTCCAGACTCAAACACAGGCTCAAGGAAGAATTCTCGAAAGAGACGACCTTCATTGGAAAATCGAGGAAGATACAAAACGTTTTCAAAACGGTAGGGAAGATCGCGCTCCAGGATGTAACCGTCCTCGTGGAAGGCGAGAGCGGCACCGGCAAGGAGCTGCTCGCAAAGCTCATACACACCAACAGCAAACGCGCGGACGGCCCCTTTGTAGCGGTAAATACCGCGGCAGTGCCCAAGGATCTTATGGAGAGTGAGCTATTCGGCTTTGAAAAAGGCGCCTTCACGGGCGCTACAGAGAGGACTCTCGGTAAGTTCGAGCTCGCAGAAGGCGGCACCATCTTCCTCGACGAAGTGGGCGATATGAGCTTAGAGCTGCAATCGAGACTGCTTCGTATTATTCAGGAAAGAGAGTTCTACAGGATAGGCGGTAAAGAGCCGATAACAATTGATACAAGGATAATCGCGGCCACCAACCACGACATTGAAAAACTGATCGAGAAGAAAAAATTCCGCGAAGACCTTTTTTTCAGGCTCAATGTGGTACGGATCGAACTGCCCCCGCTGCGTGAAAGAAAGAGCGATATCGCGCTGCTGGCGGAGTACTTCCTGAGCCTCTTTAGCGTCGAAATGGGGGTGGAGAGAAAGAGTCTGGCCAAGTCCAGCCTAAAGAGCATGGAGAGCTACACCTGGCCGGGCAATGTCAGGGAGCTTGAGAATATCTTAAGACGCGCCGTACTCTTAAGCCCGAATATCATGCTCTCCCCCGACGACCTTAGACTGCCGCAAAAGAGGAAGAACAAGGACTCTCTAGAGGATATCATCACGGAAAGACTTATGGAATTCATGGAGAAGACGCCTGACAAAGGAACTCAAGAGCTATACGATACGATAATCCCCATTATGGAAAGACCGCTTATCAAACTGGTACTAAAGAAGACACGCGCCAACCAGGTCCATGCGGCACAACTCCTGGGGATAAACAGGAACACCTTGAGAAAGAAAATAAAAGAACTTAATATAGACCTGAAAGATATAAAAGTCTAGGATGATCGATATAAAAAGCCAGAATCAAACGGCCCTCTCCGGACTCTATCCAATCATCGACCTTGAATACCTCTCCCTCTCTCATGGCAAGGCCGCTCATGCGGCGGGCATTATCCTTGATGCCGGGAAGAACAGAATCAACATCCTCCAGCTTAGAGCCAAGGGCCAAAGCGCCAATGAAATTTTAAAGGCCGCTAGAGAGATACGCTCTCTAAAAGACTCTTTTGATTTCTTTTTTATAATCAACGACCGTATCGACATAGCACTGATGAGCAACGCCGACGGCGTCCACCTGGGCCAGGAAGATATACCTTTGAATGAGGCACGAAAATTACTAGGCGACGAAAAAATAATCGGGCTCTCCACGCACAATGCCACTGAGGCACTAGAGGCTAAAGAGCTCGGCGCAGACTATATCTCGTTCGGCCCGATATTTAAGACGCGCACAAAAAAAGACGCGCACAGTCCACGGGGTCTCGATGGACTTTCAAAGGTTACCGGCACGCTAAACAAAGATAAGCTGCCGATAGTGGCGATAGGCGGGATCACAAAAGAGAGTATTACAGAAGTGTTGGCCACTGGCGCGTCCATGGCGGCTCTTATAAGCGAGATACTCCTCGCTGAAGATATCGGGAGCGTAGTCAAAGAACTCATAATGGAGATAGGCCCTCCCCCTACCCGCCGCCAATAGGCTGACGAATAGAAGAAGGGCCACTCCCTCACTTAGGGTAAGTAAGTGCTCACTTCCCTTTTATCACAAAGTCGTTGTAAGCGACCATGCCGTGCTCACCAACGTCAAGACCTTCCATCTCTTCATCCGCTGAGACCCTTATACCCTTTACTAACTTTATAACGCCGAAGATAATAAAGGCTGTCACAACGCAGAAGACGCCGTAGGCTACGACACCGGCGAACTGCTTGCCCAACTGGGAGGCCCCGGCCATGTCGCCGAAGATTCCAACGGCGAGCGTGCCCCATATGCCGCAAACGAGGTGCACTGAGATAGCGCCCACCGGATCGTCTATCCGGACGCGGTCGATGGTGATTACCGCGATGACCACTATGATCCCTGCGATTGCGCCAATAATAAGGGCGGACCACATGTACATCTGGTCCGCTCCGGCGGTTATACCGACGAGACCGGCCAGTATACCGTTTAGGCCCATTGAGAGGTCGGGCATCTTGCTGACCGACCATGAGGTAAACATAGCGGCTAAACCGCCCGCGGCAGCGGCAACGCAGGTCGTCATGAGTACCCTGGAGGTCAGCCCCGGATCTGCGCTCAAGACAGAGCCGCCGTTAAACCCGAACCATCCGAGCCATAATAGAAAGACACCGATGGTTGCAAGCGGCAGGCTATGGCCGGGTATGGGCCTTATTCCAGCCTTGGTGTATTTACCCAGACGGGGGCCGAGCAGGAGAGCGCCTATGAGGGCGGCCCAACCGCCTACTGAGTGAACGAGCGTGGAGCCGGCGAAGTCGTAAAATCCCAAAGCGTCGAGCCAGCCGCCGCCCCACTTCCATGAACCCGCGATGGTATATACGAATGTGACGTATATAACGGTAAAGATCATAAAGGAGCTTAGCTTAATACGCTCGGCAACCGCCCCCGATACGATAGTTGCGGCAGTCGCGGCGAACATCCCCTGGAATAAAAAGTCCGTCCAGTAGGTATACCCTCCGTCAGCATAGGCGGCGGTAAGTCCTGCCGCGTCGGTCTGCACAAAGACCCCGGGCGCGAGCCCGACCCAACCGTCGATCAGCCAGGCGTCTCCGGGATACATAAGGGCAAACCCTATAACAGCGTAACTGATCGTGCCGACGCATATGATAAATGTATTCTTAAATAGAATATTCACCGTGTTCTTCTGCTGCGTCAAACCGCACTCAAGTGTCGCGAAACCGAGGTGCATAATAAATACCAGCCCCGCGGCAAGCATCATCCATATGTTATTGGCCGTAAAGAGCGCAGCGGAGATATCCCCATCTGCGGCCAACGCCGCTTTCGGAGCCAGGACACCGACAAGCAAAAATATTAAAAGCAACTTTATATATAGAAATCTCTTCATAACTCCTCCTTAAAAATCAAAATCCTGATTTAAAATCTGAAAAAAATTTCAACCCAGACAATCAGAAAAAGAACCTGCCATAGCTTCTTTAGAGAGCCTCTTCACCCTTCTCGCCGGTCCTGATCCTCACACACTCCTCTATGTTGCTCACAAATATCTTTCCGTCGCCGATCTTTTCTGTCCTGGCCGTCTCTACGATCGTATCAACGACCCTGGCCGCAAGCTCATCGCTTGTCACGATCTCAAGCTTGAGCTTGGGGAGAAAGTCCACCGCATATTCGGCCCCCCTGTATAGCTCGGTATGACCCTTCTGCCTTCCAAAACCTTTAACCTCAGAGACTGTAATACCTTCTATCTGAATATCATTTAGAGCGGTCTTGACGTCGTCGAGCTTAAAGGGTTTGATTATCGCCTCTATCTTCTTCATTGATATAAACCTCCTCTTCTTTGTTTAGACGCATAAAAAAAGGGCGCCTTCCTCAATAGAGAAAGGCGCCTTTGCCTTCTTTGAAAAAACTTCTTAGGAAAGTATACTGCCCCGTATACCCCGTTTATATTGCCTTAGCCTGGCACTCCCCTAGAGCGAATAACCGCGCTCTCCGTGCTGGCTTAGATCAAGACCTTCCACTTCCTCTTCATTTTCTACCCTGAGCCCGCATATCGCCTTGACTATCATCAGTATTATAAATGTAGCGACTACCGCGAGAACAATCGTCGCAACAACACCCACCACCTGTATACCGAATTGCTTGGGGTTGCCGAAGAACGCCCCCTTTGCGCCGACCGAGGCGAAAAGCCCTGTTGCGAGAGCGCCCCATATGCCGCCTATTCCATGGATGCCGAATACGTCGAGCGAATCGTCATACCCGAGCTTGGGCTTTAGCCAGCTTACGGCAAAGTAGCAGAGAACCCCGGCTACGCCGCCCATGATAATCGCGCTCATCGGACCGACAAAGCCCGCGCCGGGAGTGATCGCCACAAGGCCTGCCACAGCCCCTGATACCGCACCGAGGACAGTCGGCTTCCCTGTCTTTATCCACTCCGCACAGGTCCATGTAAGGGCCGCCGCCGCTGCCGCCGTGTTGGTGGTGACAAAGGCGAGTGCCGCGAGGCCGTCCGCGGCGAGCGCGCTGCCCGCGTTAAAGCCGAACCAGCCGAACCACAGGAGCGCCGTCCCGATCACGGTAAGCGTCAGGTTATGCGGCATCATCGCCTCCCTGGGATAGCCCTTCCTCTTACCTATAACTATGGCGAATACGAGCGCGGAGACGCCAGAGCTTATATGAACGACCGTTCCGCCGGCGAAGTCGAGAGCGCCCATAGTGCCGAGCCAACCGCCTCCCCATACCCAATGGCATATCGGGTCATAGACGAATGTCGCCCAGAGAATACTGAAGATGACGAATGCCGAGAACTTTATCCTCTCGGCAAAGGCCCCTGTTATAAGCGCCACGGTAATGATGGCGAACATGCCCTGGAACATCATAAATGTATAGTGCGGTATTGTGCCGCTCGCCTCACTGCCCACGCCGTTAAGCCCGAAGTATGAAAGCCCTCCGGAGAGCCCGCCCAGGATGTCCGTTCCAAAAGAGAGGCTGTAGCCCCAGACAACCCATTGTATGCTTATAAGGCAGAGAATAAAGAAACTGTGCATTATGGTTGCGAGCACGTTCTTTGTGCGCGCCATGCCGGCATAGAAGAGACCGAGCCCCGGGATCATCAGCATCACGAGCGCCGTAGAGATCATTATCCAGGCCGTATCACCGGAGTCTATCTGAGCTTCCCCGGCCAGGGCCGTATCGGCCAGGGCCAGGACTATCAGGGTAATAATTGCCGGCCATCTTGCCGCCGCGTAAAACTTTCTGAGTATTTCTCTTTTAGTATGCGTTCTTACCGGTCGAATCAAAGCACCTAACAACATTGTCAAGTTTCCTTCCTTTTAATTATGGCCTCAGCGCCTGCTGCTCAAAAAAGAAAGCCGCTAAATTTTATTGCTGCCTGTTAAACTACCTATATAAAACTCTAGAAACCCACGGAAATACCAATGCCGCCATAGATCACGCTGCTATCGCCATCAGCGTCTATTGCTTTTAGAGCGTCCTCGGCATCGTCGGAGAGTGCGAAGCTATAAGCTACCATCGGTGTGACCACGATATTTTCATCAAACGGTAAGGCAAAGGGCACGGAGGCCGAGACCTCGCCGTTGTAGAGGGCCGTAAAGGCGTTGCCCGTGCTATCGGTGCCCAAGGCGAACTCATTTTCGAAATTCGCGCTGGCCGACGCTCCGAGGCTCACAACGATGCCGTCGGCGACCTCCAGATCATGGCCAATGGAAGCGACCGCGAAAGTGCCGCCGGTATCCTGCTCGATATCCGTGTAAATTGTAACGTTCGGGCTAAGAAAGGTGTCGTAGCCGACGCTTATATATATCTCCTGGGTGTCATCGATCCCGGCACCGGCGAGCGAATAATATATATAGCCCACGTCAATCGATACCTTATCTATGGCACGAGAGTAACTGACCGTAAGGTCGGTCTCGGTATTGATCTGTGTCTCTGTATCGTAATTCGCCCACAGATTTACGGTTATAGGACCGTATGTACCCTCAACCGAAGGCTGCAGTACAAATGAATCGTCGCTCAGTTGAGTGCCCCTCCATACGTACTGACTCATGTAATCCACACCGAAACTGGCCGACGTATCAACGGCCTGGGCCTTAAGCGGAATCAGTGAAAAACCAAATGCAATAATCGCTAAAATTAGAATCCTGATCTTCATTCCCTCATCCTCCTGAAAACATCCTCGGTTAAAAATCCCTAAATTTTCCGATAGCCTCCAGAACGCCGTAAATGCCAAAGACGCTCCTTAATATAGGTCGTTAGCTTAGAGTAACGGCCTGACATATAAAGGCGCCTTTGCCTTAAAGTCGATAAAAGCCTGTTTCATGAAAAAGACCCGGCCACGACCATGTAGCCGGAAGTTGCTTTATCTCTTGATATGTAAAGCAACTAACGTGCCAACACAAAATCTAATTAAAACAAACAGTTAGGGGGTAGGTTTGGAGTAAAAATGCCTTGAATTTAAGCAGGGTTGCCTAGATTTCAATCAGGTCGAAGAAGTTTGAGAAGACCTTCTCTCCATAGCCCTTAAGAGGGGGGATATGCGCCCTTGTCTCGCGTATGATAACGCGGGGGTCAATCTGACCCTTTAATCCGTCCAGCTCCGCCCTGTTAATCTCTATCCACTCCCTTATCATGACATCCATGACCTCGAGGTGGAACTGCAGCGCGTAACCGTTTTTTCCGATGCGGATGAGCTGGTTCGGGAAGCGCAGAGACGAGGCAAGGAGTGTGGCCCCGGAAGGAACGTCAAATGTATCGCCGTGCCACTGAAATACCGTGAACTCTTCGGGAAGACCTGTAAAGAGCGGGTCTCTTTGCCCATCGCTTGTCAAAGAGAGCCCGTACCAGCCGATCTCTTTTGTCTCTCCCTGATAAACAACAGAGCCGGCGGCCCTTGCCATGAGTTGCGCGCCGAGGCAGATGCCCAGGACCGGCATGTCGAGAGCCAGGGCCTTCTCTATCAATTTGAGTTCCGCAGCTATGAAAGGATATATATTTTCTTCGTAGACGCCCATAGGGCCGCCCATGATTATCAGGCAGGAGTATTCACGAAGCTCATCGGGGAGCTCATGGCCCATGTAGAGCCGTATATAGTCCGCCTTGATCCTCCTTGAAACAAGCTCGGAAAATATGGTGCCAAGCCCTTCGTGAGCCACGTGCTGCAGTACGAGCGCCTTTGTCAAAGTCTATACCTTTAAGAAAATCAATCCAGCCCCATTGCTGAAATTATGACCTCGGCTATCTCCTTCATGGACTTACGCTTGTCCATGCTTATCTTTCTAATACGCCCAAAGGCCTCCCTCTCGGTAAGCCCTTCTTTTTCAATAAGTAAGCCCTTGGCCTTCTCTATGATCTTTCTCGCGTCCAGAGCATTCTGGAGGTCCTTGTTCTCGTCTATGAGCCTCTTGAACTCCTTGAACCTCGATACGGCAAGCTCTATAGCGGCGTATAGCTCCTCGCTCTTTACAGGCTTTACAAGGTAGGCCATGACGCCTGCGTCAACGGCGCGGCGGATAGTCTCGTCGTCGTCATTTCCGGTTATGAGCACTACCGGTGTCGGACAGCGGCTGTTGATATCCTGGGCGGCCTCGATACCGTCCTTACCCGGGATAGTTACATCCATAAGAACGAGGTCAGGCGTAAGCTCACCACAAAGCCTTACCGCATCAACGCCGTTATCGCTTGATCCGACGACCTTAAACCCCCTATCCTCCAGGAGCCCCTTTACCACGATCATCTGCGCGGGATCATCTTCTATCAAGAGAACGTTCTTCATACTTGCATAACAATAGCAAATATGATGCCATTCTATTAACCTCTTGTTTTCCCTTTATTATCACAATTACCACAAAAAGGTCTACAGAAAAACGCCTAAAGTTTAGGCATATTTTTCAACGCCTGCCTATAAAGCAACTCGTACTCCCCGGCCGAGACCTCCCATGAGAAATCCTCTTCCATGACCTTTCTCATAAGTTTAACCCACGGAGCTCCCTCCTTATATAAAGCGAGTGCCTCTCTAAGCTTCGCGATTAGCGCCTTTGAAGAGTACTTCTTGAACTTAAAGCCGTTACCCTTGCCGCCTCTATAGTCCTCAATCGTGTCGTTAAGCCCTCCGGTAGCCCTCACAACCGGGATCGTCCCGTACCTGAGGCTGTATATCTGATTCAAGCCACAGGGCTCATAGTGTGACGGCATGAGGAATATATCGGAGCCCGCCTCGATCAAGTGGGCAAGCTCGTTATCATATCCGATCTGTACACCGACCTTGCCGGGGTTATCGCGCGCCAGTTCCTCAAAGAAACTCTCATACTCGCTATCTCCCGAACCAAGCACTACCAGAGAGAGATCCATCTTCATCAATTCCTTTACAGACCCGGCGATGATATCAAGCCCCTTTTGCGGCGCGAGACGCCCGACCATGCCTACTATAGGGGTGCCGGCGGGCGTGGTAAGAGAAAAACGCTCGATAAGCTCACGTCTGGAGAAGAGCTTACACTTAGGATCAGCGGACGAATAATTGGCCGGGATAAGCGGGTCTGTCTCAGGGTTCCAGATCGAGTAGTCCACACCGTTCAGGACCCCGAAGAGCGCCTTTTCCCTTAATTTCAAGACCCCCTCCATGCCCGAGCCGTATTCCTTGGTCTGTATCTCCTTACAATAAGTACTACTCACTGTCGTAACAATATCCGAGAAATTGATGCCCGCTTTAAGAAAGCTGATACTGCCCCAGAACTCAAGGCCGTCGACGGAGTTAAGCGCCAAAGAGAGCCCAGTCTCTATAAAACGGGAGGCGTTGAAGATGCCCTGAAAGGCCAGGTTGTGGATGGTAAAAAGAGAGGCGGTCTTATTAAAGAACTCATCCTTAGCGTAGATGTCCCTTAGATATGCGGGTATAAGCCCGGTCTGCCAATCGTTACAGTGGATAATATCGGGCTTAAAGCCGACTGCCTTGAGTGTTTCCAGCACTCCTCTGGAGAAGAAGGTGAACCTACTGAAATTATCAAAATATTCGCCGGACTTCGTGCCGTAGAGATGGGGGCGGTCGAAGAATATGTCGCACTTTAAGAGATATACTGTGACGTTCTCCATGGAAGAGGTAAATATCTTCCCCTCCACCACCCTATCACCAATGGGGACCTTAATGGAAAGGCCGGTCGGCTCGATTACCACTCCGCTTGAATCGACCTCTCTATAGTAGGGCATAAAAAGAGACGTCTCCATGCCGAGCCTCTTCAAGGCTACGGGCAGGGCGCCCGATACGTCGGCGAGACCGCCAGTCTTGGCAAAGGGCGTCACCTCGGAGGAGACAAAGGCCACCTTTAACCCCTTTACCCCTTTTGACCCTTTTGTTTTTTTTGCCGCCTTTGTCGCCATATGGGGAGCTTAACAAAATAAGAGCCCCTTGCTCAAGGAGTTTTGCCATTTGACACTACTTCACATCGATCCTCTTCACCCCAACAGGCCTCCATGCAGGGCTTATCACGCCGCTTGGCTCCTTATCATCAGCAAGTACAGCCCATGTAACTGTAAAACTCCCGAAGCGATCGTTTATCGAGTCCATCATCGAAAGCAGCTCCCCCCTCCTCCTGTCCGTCTCAAAGAGCTCCACCTGAGCGTCGCCCTTGACGAGTTTGCCTATACTTACGCCAATGAGCCTTAGCGCCATGGCGGGCCTTACCCTATCAAGGATAGAGCGCGCCGCAGAGCTTATCACACGCGCGTCGTCTGTAAACTCAGGGAGCGTAGCCTGTCTGCTGAAGGTAGTAAAATCCGCGTACCTGAGCGTCAATGCGACCTTCCCCCCCTTTAGAGCGTGGCGCCTGGCCCTGGCGGCGACCATCTCCGAAAGCTTTAAGATATACCTCTCTATAAGCGCGCGCTCTGAGATATCGCGTGGCAGCGTGGTGGAGTGGCCGATGCTCTTTACCTCTCCCCTATCCTCTTCAGTAGGTAAGAGAGGGGAAGGGTCCATGCCGCGCCCCATGAGCGACAATCTCTCGCCGATTATGCCGAACCTGCTTCTTAAGAGCCCCTTAGGGCAAGCGGCGAGTTCGGAACACGTCCTTATATTCATAAGGGCGAGCTTTGCACTAAGTTTAGCGCCTATACCGCAGAGCGCGCTTACCGGGAGCCTCCTCAAGGTCTCTTCAATATCGCCCTTTCCTATCACGGTCAATCCGTCGGGTTTTTCCATGGAAGAGGCGAGCTTCGCCATGAGTTTATTGGGCGCTATTCCAACGGAACAGGTAATGCCCACCTCACACCTGATACTCTCCTTTATGGCGCGGGCAATATCTTGAGGCTCTTTTAGATTAAGCCCCCTAAACTCCAAAAATGCCTCATCCACCGAATAGACCTCGACCAGAGGGGTAAAACGCTTAAAGATTGAGAATATGCGTGTGGAGGTGTCCGTGTACTTCCGGTTATCCGCTATAACGAATATAAGGGAGGGGCAAACGCGTCTGGCCTCGTACTTGTTCATACCGGTCTTTACGCCAAGCGCGCGGGCTTCATACGAGCAGGTGGTAACGATTGTCCTTTCCCCCGAGCCTACGACCGCTATGGGCCTGCCTCGAAGCTTAGGGTTACACCTCTGCTCGACAGAGGCGAAAAAGGCGTTCATATCGATATGCATAACGACCCTTGGCATTGCCATATATACCTTACCCCTACTCTATATTCTCAAGCGTCCACTGCATGGTGGCCTGGTTATAGGCGAGCTCATATAGGCTTGTTCCGTCGGTCACCGAGAAATGGGCTATCTTCATAGCCCCATCGCGGGTCTCCCACGAGTATGTGACCTCTTTGATCGAAAAATCCCTTTCTCGCCACGAGAACTTAACCGGCCTTAGCCCACCAAGCCCGCCAGCCCCTATATCAAATATAACGGCGACCCTTACGGGGTCGCCAACACTTGTAGACACAAAAAATCTCCGTAGAAACAAATAGTTAGATAGCAGAACAAGAAAAAACCCATTTAGGTAACGTTTGTTACCTATTCTACTCATATAGAGCGCGCTTGTCAAGAAGGGTATTTGAGGGAGGTTCTATCTTGAGATTAAAGGGGGATCCTCGTATTGAAGACCGGATAGGCTATTGGCTCAATATTATCATAGCCTATCGCCCTTCTCCGATCTTCATCGAGAAGGTGGTATCGAATGGTAACGTCAAGGGCTTTGGCAGTATTGCCGTTGTCCTTGAACTGAAAGTTGTATTTCCTCGGTAGGCCGTAGGCAAGGCGCGTGTCCTCGAGGTCAACGATAAAGGGTCTCCACAGTATCCGCCTCCTCATCTTATAGATTTTTTCTTTGATAAGACCCCCCGCACTGTCGAGCAGTCTCAGCTCAAGGGTAAGGTGTCTGTCCGGCGTTCCGGTGGGAAGATAATGGGCCGCGCCAGTATTCGTGATCGTAAAGACAAACTTTGTCAGATCCCCGTCTTTGCTGATCTCCTTCTCATATTCGACCTTCAAGGCATTCCTAACAGTAGCGGGATGATGGCCGCCCCTGAAAAAATGCTTGCGGCCAATGCGTTCTTTCCCTCCCGTCGCCACAGGCCGCCTGACCTCCGGCATGTGGCAGCCCACGCAATCCGGCTCTTGCCCGCCTTCTTTTATCTCCGCCACGGTCCCGCACGGTGGAATTCTATAAAATGTGTCCCACCTCTTACCTGAAACCACGTGACATCTCTCGCAGTACTTCATGCCGCTCCTCATCTGCGGGTCAACAATTACAGCGTGAGGGGCGCTGGTCGTCTCAAAAGGCCCGACAATCTTACCTGCCTTTATATGGCAGACGGCGCAGGTCACTCCCTCGTCCCTTAGCGCGCCGTCATAGTTCGGGTTAGGCTCTAGAATTGGTTTGAATTTACCGGCGTCCTTGAATCCGAGGACAAGCCCTTCCTGTTGGTTGACGAGCGGGGTATGGCAGTTCAGGCATATCTGCTGTGATCCGTCATAAACAAAATCTACCTGAAAATAAGGGTCCTCCCAGGCAAGCGCGTGCATGGAGCCTGACCATTCTTTGTATATCTCCACGTGGCATGAGCCACACTCCCTGGCGCTTATAGACTTTAACCCCTCAGGGGTCTCGACCTGAATCGGCATGGAGAAGCTTTCATCTACAACGAAGATATTTATTGGACGAAGAAAACGCCAGCCGAAGAAGGCGACAATAGATAAGAGGATGATATAGAGGGCTTTTTTAGCGCGGATGGTCATCATCTTTAGATGGTACGGGTTTTTTAAATATTAAAATTTTCGGAAGGTGGGTGTTCTATTCCATCTCTTCGCGCATGGCCTTTATGGTAGCCGCGTAGTCGTCGCTGCCGTAGATGGCGCTACCTGCGACAAAGACGTCTGCCCCGGCGCGAGAAACCTCGCCGATATTATCGACCTTTATTCCGCCGTCGACTTCGAGCTCGGCCTTTGAGCCGCGCTTATCCATGACGCTCCTGACCTTCTTTATCTTGTTAATGGAGGCGGGGATAAAGGACTGTCCGCTAAAGCCGGGGTTTACGCTCATAACTAATACCAGGTCGAGGTCGGCTACGACCTGGCCTAAAGAATGTACCGGGGTAGCCGGGTTGATGGAGACTCCCGCCTTCTTATTGAGTTCCTTTATCTGCATGATAAGGGCGTGGAGGTGATTTGTGGCCTCGGCGTGTACGGTGATAATATCTGCTCCGGCGCGGGCGAACTCCCCGACGTAGCGCTCGGGGTTCTCTATCATGAGGTGTACGTCAAGCGGGAGTTTTGTTAATTTCTTAACAGCCGCGACCACAAAGGGGCCGATGGTAATGTTGGGCACGAAGTGGCCGTCCATCACATCGATATGGATATAGTCTGCCCCGGCCTCTTCTACGGCACGGACCTCTTCCGAGAGGCGGCCAAAATCAGCGGAGAGTATGGATGGTGAAATCTTCTTCATATGAATAACCTTATATCAGATTATGCGGCCGGTAGGCAAGGGAAACTACATGACCTTTTTAAGCTCTTTCTCAAGATCTCTCCTCGTTATAGCTCCCTTATGTGTAAAGCGTATCAAACTCGCCTTATCGACTATATATGTCGTGGGTATGGCGAATATCAGGTAGCGTGAGGCGAGGGCATTATCCGAGTCTATCGCGTTTGGGTATGTGACATTGAATTGACTGATAAAAGCGCGGGCGTTTGTTTCCGTGTCGTCTACGGCAATACCGACAAAGCTTACGCCTTTGTCTTTATATTTTTTATATACCTCTTCGAGACCTTTAGCCTCCAACTTGCACGGGCCGCACCACGAGGCCCAGAAATTCACAACAACGACACTGCCCCGAAGCTTTGAGCTATCAATAATCGAGCCGTCGAATGAGGTTATCTTAAAAGGAGCAAACTCTGCCTGGTTCGCACCCGCCTTCTCCCCTTCGCTCTGCGCGCAAGCGGATATAGAGAGAGATACAAGAACAACAAAGATGGTGTAGAAACTAAAATTAGCGAGCGATCTTTTCATGGGCCGTATCAATTAATTGTTTTGGTATAGCGTAAGTATTTAACTTCGCGCTCCTTAAAAAAGCCTTCCTTACTGACAGGCTTATTTAGTTCTGTTAGAAACTCCTGGCTGCTTAAAAGTTCTTGTGGGTCATTAGCAAGATTTTGCGCATTCGGATGGTTTGATATCTCTATCTTGTAATAATACTCTGCGACCTTCTTGGCAAAAGCGAACGGCTGATGCACATGTACGGCAAAAAAATAAGTGTCCTCGACGATCATATACATATAGAAGTTCGGTTTATTATCCGGCCGATATTGCGGGTCATAATATTCATTGATCTCTCTACCCAATACCCCCTCAACCTCTTTCACGAATTCCTTGAACGGCATCACCGCGTGGGCATAGGGAGGGCCTCCTTTTGTAGATTCGATCTGCTCATCGTTTGCGACAAAGATATAGAGAGGGACTTTCTCCTGGCCCTGGAAAGGATAGTGTCCTGTCTTTTTATTATATTCCTCCAGGAGATTTCCGTAATACCTCAAATGCCGAAGTCTTATAATATCCGCGTCCTTTTGAAATCCTGTGCTTGTCATCTTGCAGCCGAGAAGCGAAAAAACGATAAAGATCATTGCGATTCGCACGATATTTCTTTGGGTCAATTTCATTATTCCCCTCGCATAACATCTATCGTTATCTGCAAAAAAAACGGCCCGGCAGATAGAAATCTGCCGGGCCTGAAATATCACTTATTTAAGCGAAACGATCAAGTCTCAAGCGCCCTGTCGATGAAGT
>CBDVCO010000002.1:0-57625 GCA_965372515.1 uncultured bacterium
GCCCCGCCAGAGACGAAGAGCGGCCAGAGGCTATCTTCATTGTCGTAAAAACGCGCGAAGGCCCATAGAGCCACGAGCGTAAAGGCGTTTAAAAAGACCTCAACATTGGGGAGGTTCGCCTCAAGGTATACGGAGTTCTGGATAAGGGTCCAGAAGGCCGCGCCAATGATGGCGGCGTTAAGGCCGGCAAGTTTTCTTACAAATAGAAAGAGAAAGACGAGCGAAATAAGTGAGAAAAAGAGGCCGAGATATACGACGCCGGACGGGGAGTAGCCCCACAAAAGCTCGGCGGCCATGAAGGCCAAAAAGACACCGGGCGGCTTGTGGTCCCAGAGATTGGTATAAAGCTCGGCCCCGCCGAGCATCTCATGGGCCATATAACCGTAGGTCGTAAGGTCAATCGGCAGGACCTCGCCCAGGGAATAGAGTGTCAAGGCGATGTTTGCCAGAACGATTACCACGAGTAAAGCGTATTTTACAAAGGAAGTTTCTCTATAAACCATAAGCCCCGTGCCAGAGGTGTAGGCAAGCGTAGATAGAGATTAAAAATTACCACTAAGGGGTCTTCAAGGCAAGGGAATTTGACTATTCCCGGCTAGCCTGGGTAGCCGGGCAGTCGCCCTTACCGTCCTGGCCCCTGAACTTATGCTCGTATACCAGATATCTCATAAACTTCGGACCGATATATTCGTATCTCTCCTCTAAAAGGTCGTTGAATATATCGTCGTCCACCCACCGGGTATGCGTATTGTAGATAATATAGGCCGGGGGTGAAGCTTTTATTGATTCGTAAGTCTGCCTTCTCCTCTTAAGCATCCCTTGTGGAGAGCCCTCGAAAAAATGAGATATGAAGATCACAGGGGCCGCCGCGCTTCTCTGGCTGTAGAAGTATATGCCCGTATCCTTTCCCCATTCGTAGATAGTTTCGCACGGCGACGTCTTTTCTTTCATATATAGGCCCATCTGCTTAGCTTGAAGAAAGCTCGGCCCGTACTTCTTTATAGAGATCTCATTAGGGGTCATCTTCAAAAATCTAACTTGTTGGTAGACGAGATAGCCGGCCGTAGCAAGAAAGACCGCAACAACCACGAAGCTCGCCGCTACCTCCCCCCTACCCTTTAGGACCCTGAAAATATCCGAGATAAAGAGCGCCGGGAGTATACAAAACGCCGGAAGCAAAAGCTGATAATAGTGCATATAAAACTGGCCGGGACTTGCCAGCGCCACTATAAGCCCGGCGGGCAGCAGGACGAGGTACGCTCGGGGTAGAGGCCCGTACTCTTTCCTGCTCAGGAAGAACCAGAGAAGAGTAAGTACACCTAGAGAGCGAGTCTCTATCATCGACGAACCCAGAAAAGTCCTGGGTTGTGAAAAGAATGTCCAAATGTTTTGTAAAATATTCTGGGAATAGTACAGGTTGTGGCTGAAGACCGCCTCGAAGAAGTCTTCGAACCGTCCGGAGAGGGCGAAGTACGAAAAAAAACCCGCCCACACTATAAGGCCGGGGAGGCCGAAGAAGAAGAGCCTCCTTAAAAGCCTCTTAAAGTCAAACCCACCCTCTTTCTCTCTGACCGTAATCGCAAGAGAAATTGCGATGGCTAAAAACGGGAAGACGGCTATGGTCTTAAAGACCGACGAGATGGCGAAGAAGAGGCCACAGAGAAAGAGATAACCCCTCTTTCCCTCATGGAAGTTCACAAGAGCCCACAGGGATATAAAGAGAAAGGTGTTCATAAAGAGCTCGGCATTGGGCTGGTTGGCCTGTACGAGAAAAGAGTTGGAGGCTAATGCCCAGAACAGGGAGCCGGCCAGGGCTACCCGGACCCCTGCGAGCTTGGTGAGGAAACCAAAGAGAAATACAAGCGAGATGAGTGTGAAGGTTATCCCGATATATGTAATTGCCCCGGGGCCGTACCCCCACAAAAGCTCCGAAAGCATATATACGCCAAATATCCCCGGGGGCTTGTGGTCCCAGACACCCGCATATAACATCTCGCCCGACAACATCCTGTGAGCGTTATAAGCGTAGCTCGCCAGATCCCTCTCAAGCGGTTCTCCAAGCGAATGAAGGCGAAGATAGACTGTAAGGACGATGATTATAAAGAGGATCAGATAGTGTAGGGCGCTAGCGTTCTTTTTCGTCATAAGACCCTGAAGGCTAAGCCGAATAGACAGCCGGAAAACGAATAAGAGAAAACCCCCGGAAGCTTCGGTATTTAAGCCAGAGAGTTCCGGGGGCTTTTATAATGGGGTGGATGAGGGGAGTCGAACCCCCGGCCTCCGGAGTCACAGTCCGGCGCTCTAACCAGCTGAGCTACACCCACCATAAAGATAGCTTTTAGAGAGGAGGCCCGCTGAAGAGAAGGCCTCCGAAAATAGACTTAAAAATACCGTTATATATTTGGCGCGCCAGGGAGGATTCGAACCCCCGACCCACTGCTTAGAAGGCAGTTGCTCTCTCCTACTGAGCTACTGGCGCAAACCCTTTATATTACAGGCATCGGGAGCGGCAAAAAATACCCCCCACATTACTGGTCGGGGCGAGAGGATTCGAACCTCCGACCCCCTGCTCCCAAAGCAGGTGCGCTACCAAACTGCGCCACGCCCCGTCATAAATAACAATCTGCCACGAGGTTATACGCGTGGCAGATTGAATCGAACCATTATAAAAACTACCATAATAGCACGGCCTTTGCAATGGCTTTGCCAGGTTAGTCCCCGGAAACTGAGTTACCAGACTCCTTTAAGAGCGGGAAGCCGAGCTCTTCCCTGACCTTCAAAAAGCCCTCGGCCGTCCCTCTCGCCAGCGCCCTCACCCTGCCGATATAGCGCGTCCTCTCGGCCACGCTTATCGCCCCCCTCGCGTCAAGGAGGTTAAAGGTATGCGAGCATTTAAGGCATAGGTCGTAGGCGGGAAGTATCAGGAGCTTATCTATGAGTTTCTTTGCCTCCTCCTCATACATATCAAAGAGCAGGGTAAGTTTAGAGACATCCGCCTCGTCGAAATTATATCCGGAAAATTCCACCTCACCCCTGTGGTGGACATCGCCGTAGCTTATACCCTTTGCCCACTCAAGGTCGAAGACCGAATCGACCCCCTGGATATACATGGCAATGCGTTCAAGGCCGTAGGTTATCTCACCGCTTACGGGCTTAAGCTCAATTCCTCCCGCCTGCTGAAAATAGGTAAACTGGGTTATCTCCATGCCGTCGAGCCAGACCTCCCACCCGAGCCCCCAGGCCCCGAGTGTAGGCGACTCCCAGTCGTCCTCGACAAAACGTATGTCGTGCGCCAGAGGGTCTATGCCCAGCATCTTGAGGCTATCCAGATAGATATCCTGGATATCGTCCGGCGAGGGCTTGAGGATCACCTGATACTGGTAATAGTGCTGAAGCCTGTTTGGGTTTTCGCCGAAGCGGCCGTCGGTAGGACGCCTTGAGGGTTGCACGTAAGCCGCCCTCCAGGGCTCCGGTCCAAGCACCCTTAGGAAGGTCGCCGGATGGAAGGTCCCCGCGCCCATCTCCATATCATATGGCTGGTGGATTATACAGCCCCGCTCGGCCCAGAATTTCTGAAGCCCTATGATCAAGTCCTGAAAGTACATCTGTTCCTCCAATAAATATTTATTGCGAAAACTATTTATATACCGGCGCTCCTGAGGCTCTCCATAAACTTCTTTGTCTTTAATTCCCTGCCGGTCTGGAAACGGATAAAGTCGGTCAGTACCTTCTCGCTCTCGTCAAGGAGCGTGCGACCCGGCACAAGGCGATGGAGCTTTACGGCGTCGAACTTCAAAGCCGAACGAAGAAAAGAGGCCGTACCCAGAGAGAGCGGTATGAGCCCCCGTGCGCCTGATTTACCGGCGCACTCCACACAGACCATGCCGCCCTTTGAGGAGCTGAAGAAATTCTTTGCCCCACGAGGCTCGCCCCTGCATATCACACAGCCCGAAAGATGGGGGATAAGGCCGATCCCGTCCAGAAAGCGCATCTCAAAAGAGCGGGCGATCAGATCAAAGCAGTCCTGCACACCCAGTAGTTTTAGGAAGCTGATAAGTGTAGTGAATATAACGCTGCTTGGCTGCCCGTCGCCGGTCATCTCGTTTACAAGCTCAAGAAAATAGGAACCGTAGGAGACCGTCTCTATATCCGCCTTAAGCGGCTCAAAGCCGTCGAGCAACTTTGCGTCATCCACCCTTACAAGGTCCGACTTGCCGTTACAGAAAAAATTCATGGAAATATGCGAAGGCGGCTCGAGTGTGCCGACAAATCTCCGCCTGCTCCTTCGCGCGCCCTTTGCTATGCCTTTTATCTTTCCAAACTCTGCGGTATAGAGCGTAAGTATCGAGTCCGACTCGCCGTAGTCGAAACTGAAGAGGACGATCGCCTCGCTCTTGTAAGGACCCCTTTTCATAAGAACCCCAACTTCATGAATACCGACGCGAGCCCGAGGAAGGTAAAGAACCCGGCTATATCCGTACAGGCCGTGACGAATACGGAAGATGAAAGCGCGGGGTCGAGCTTTAACCACTTGAGTATAAGCGGTATGGTCGCCCCGCCGATACCCGCGACAAAAAGGTTGGCCGTCATCGCCATGAACATCAACAGACCGAGCATGGCGCTTGCGCCGAGCAGGTACGCAACAACAGCTGCGACCGCTCCAACGAGGAGCCCGTTAGAGAGCCCGACCACGGCCTCCTTTAAAAGCACGCGCCGGGCGTTTCGCATCTGAAGCTCCCCGAGCGCAAGCCCCCTTATAACGACCGTTATGGTCTGTGTAGCGGCGTTTCCGCCAAGCCCCGCGACTACCGGCATCATAACCGCAAGTATCACCAGCGCCTCGATCGTTGACTCGAACAGCTTTACCACGCTCGCGGCGAAGAATGCCGTGACAAGGTTTAGAAGAAGCCACGGCACGCGCATCTTGAACGACCTTCTTGCGGGGTCAAGTGCGCGCTCGCCGACATTCAAACTCGCCATGCGATAGAAATCCTCGAATATCTCCTCCTCGATGACATCGACGACGTCGTCCACGGTTATGCGTCCCACCAGCCTGTTCATATTATCGACGACAGACACGGTCAAGAGGTCGTATCTCTGAAAGATCCTCGCGACCTCCTCCTGGTCAAGATCTGTCGTGACCTTTACGGGCTCCTTATCCATGATCATGCTGATACGCGTCTTTGAGTCGGCGAGTATCAGCTTGTCGAGGGAGATGACTCCCTTGAGCGCGCCATCGGAAGAGATCGCAAAGACATTCGAGATATTCTCGACAAAAGGGCTGAGTTTTCGAACCTCCTCGATGGTCTCGTCCACGGTGGCATTTTCGTTGACGCTCACAAGCTCCGCCTGCATCTTCCCGCCGGCCGTATCTTCCGCGTAGCGCAGCAGTTTACGGACCTCTATGCTCTCCTCTTCATCGATTGCGTCCAGGACCTTACGGGCATCTTCGCTTGGAAGCTCACTGATGATATCGGCGGCGTCGTCGGTTTCCATCTCATCGACGACCTCTACCAGTTCGCCCTGCGATATAAGCGAGATAAGGTCTTCGCGGAGCCTCTCGTCAACCTCGACAAAGACCTCGGAGCCTATCTCCGGGGGCAAGAGCCTGAAGAGGAAGGCCATATCCTCCTCAATAATCTCCTCAAAGACCCTGGCGATATCACTCGGGTGGAGGGTGGAGAGGTACTCTCTCGCACTCTCGTCGTCGCGGCTCGTAAGCAATTCACTCACAACATCAATATGATTTTTTACATCTTCCATAACGCAGTCCAGAACTTGAAAATCCGGTGATCGAAGAAAAAAATAGAACTATCCGCTAACAAACCGTATCTATCTAAAAAAAGCTTATTCTTAGAAAATTAGCACATACAAAAAAGGTAAGTCAACAGAATAGACTGGCGGGCAGGCTGCATAAAAGGGATGGGGGGGGGTAGAAAGAGGTATTGGAACCTATTTCTCAAGGAAGAAGGGTATATTCACCGCCCTAAGCACAAACTCGGTAGTGCTCCCGAGGACCAGCTCGAAGACCCTGGAGTGGTGCGACGAGCCCATGAATATCAGGTCGTGCTCGTTACCTTCCAGGTACTCGACTATATCGGCAGGGGTGTCGCCCTTGATATGGACAAGCTTGGCATCTATCTCATAGGGCTGGAGGTAGTCCTCGGCGTCCTTCAGCTTCACGGTACCCTCATCGCCATGAGAGACCGTAAGCACGGTAAGAGGCATGGAGAAGGCTTTAGAGAACTCCGCGGCGGAATGAAGCGCCTTTGCGGAGTTGGCACTTCCGTCAAAACTTATAAGGGCCCTGGTCGGCTCTTTAAACTCGCTTGGGACGACCAGGACCGGCTTGGAGCTCTTTCTCACTACTGCCTCGGCCACGGAACCCATAAGGCCGTATTCAAAACCGGCGTTCGCGCCGCGCCGTCCCATTACCACAAGGTCGGCGAGCTTGGCGTGCTCGCATATATTTGTCGAGACTACCCCGGAAGAAAGGGCCTCGTGGCACTCGACCTTGGCTTCATCGCACCTGGAGATAAAGTTTTCGAGTACGGTCTTTCCGTTCTCCTCGAGAATTGCGCGCATCTTTGAAGAAAAATCCATAAAAGGCTCAAAACCCATCGAGCCTGAAATGTCATGAAGAAAAGAGCCCTCTAGCGCGACGCTGTCGACGACGTGGAGCCCCGTAACCGTAGCCCCGAATTTTTTAGCCAGCCACAGGGCGTACCCAACGGCACTTCCCGCGTGAGCGCTGCCGTCATGGGGAACGAGTATATTCTTTATCATCCTTCCTCCTGAAATCTCTAATGGATTAAAGTTCTATAGGGATAAGAAAAGGCGCGCTACACAGGCACGGGCTTCCTCGTTGACTCTAGCTCAACTTTTATATCAGAGCCGTCAAGCACCACCTGGAACGAATCGCCGCTCTTCCACTCATGTGTAACAGGGACCTTAACGAGGTCGTCTATCTTCCTCTTTAAAAAGCGCGCCCCATACTTCGGACTATAGCCAAGCTCGACAAGCCTGTCGAGCGCTTCGGGAGTTACCTCCAGGTGCTTGTCATGGCCCTCCATATTCGCGGCTATAGAGGCCAGATACATCCCGGCGATCTCCTTAACCTCTTCCATGGTGAGCGGACTAAAGACTACAATATCATCTATCCTGTTTAAGAACTCGGGAGAGAAATTCCTCTCCACCTCTTTCATAATATTCTTCTTCAGTCCCCCGGTGTCCTTGCTGTCGTTAAGAAAGCCAAGCGGCTTCAAGAAGCGCTTGAATTCATCCGAGCCGAGGTTACTCGTAAGTATTATGATAGTGTCGCTAAAGTATACCTTCTTGCCCCTGCCGTCGGTCAAAAAGCCCTCGTCGAATATCTGCAGGAATAGGTTCAATACATACGGATGCGCCTTCTCGACCTCGTCGAGGAGGACGACCGAGTACGGGTCATCCTTTACCTGCGTCGTCAATATGCCGCCGCGCTCGGAGCCGACTATACCGCGGGGCATGCCGATCAATTTATCGACCGAGAGAGCGCCGTCCTTATATTCGCTCATATCTATGCGGATCATCTTCTTTTCGTCGCCAAAGAGATAGTCGGCCGTAGCCTTGGCAAGCTCTGTCTTTCCGACGCCAGTAGGGCCGAGGAAAAGAAGCACGCCGTCCGGGCTCGCGAAGTTCTCCTTCAAGGGCCCCTTGTTTAGCCTTAGCCTTTTGGCCACTGCCTTTATGGCTTCTTGTTGCCCTATGATACGGCTTGAGAGCGCATCCTCCATGTCGCTAAACCTCTCCACAGTATCACGCTCGATCATATCGATGGGTATACCCGTATCCTGGCTTATGACCTCTATAATGTCGTCCGCCCCGACCGGTACATCCGGATGGTTTATCTCCGCCTTTACAGCCGCGGTATCGAGCCAGCCTATGGCCTTATCCGGAAGCTTAAGCCCGCGCATATACCTGCTGCTCATATCCATGGCGGTCTCAATCGCCGTGTCGGTGATATATACGTTGTAGTTCTTCTCCAGCCTCTCCCTGATGCCATAAATAATCCTACGCGTCTCGTCGATCGAAGGCTCTTTAATAACGACACTCCTGAAACGCCTGGCAAGCGCCTCATCCTCTGAGATAAACTGCTTGTATTCGCTCATTGTCGTAGCGCCTATTATCTGTACCTCGCCCCTTGTAAGCGTGGACTTAAAGATATTGGCGGCGTCAGAAGGCACGCCCATGGCGCTTCCCGCGCCGATAAGGGTATGGGCCTCGTCTATGAAAAGGATGATATTCTTTTTTTCCTTTATCTCCTTGATTATCTTCTCAATGCGGTCCTCGAACATTCCCCTGAATATTGTGCCCGCAACAATAGAGTTCATCTGAAGATTGATCACCTGCTTATCCCTTAAGCGCTCCGGGACCTTATCGGGCTCAAGCTCTATAATGCGCGCGATCCCCTCGGCCACGGCGGTCTTGCCCACGCCCGGCTCTCCGATAAGCATCACGGAATTAGAGCGGTCTATATGGCAGAGTATCTCCATTACCTGTCCGATCTCCTCATCCCTGCCGACCAGGTTGGGCAGTTTATCGAGCCTTGCAAGCCGGTTTAAGTTAGTAGCGAAGTGCTTGAGGTTCGGCGGGAGTTCATACTTCTTCTTTACCACCTCGTCCCTATCTTCATTGGTACGTATCTTCACAGTAATACGGCTCATAACGAAGTCGGGATCAATGCCGAAGCTCCTGAATATCCTCGGCGGCAGGCTATGATTCTCCTGAAAGATCGCGATGAAGAGATCGCTCGGGGTCACCTCGCCGCGCCCCCTCCTCTGCGCTTCTTCCCAGGCGAGCTTAAAGATATTGCGCGTAGCGGGGGGGACCTTCAGCCCGACGCCTATATACTGGCGGGTTATGTTCAGATGTTCGTTGAGGAAATTAAGGACGTGGTCGGTGTCGAGGTTAAGGTCCTCCATGACCTCCGTGAAGAACTCCTCCTCGACAGAGGCGAACGCAAGGAATATATGTTCAACGCCCAGGTAGTAATGCTGGCGTTTCTTGCTCTCATCGACCGCTTCATCGATAAGGGCACAGGCCCTGGGGCTGAGTCTTGCTTTTAGTTCTTCGATCTCCTTCATCGAGGCTTCCCCGGCCTCTTGAAAGCCGGCGTCCAAAGACGTAGCTTATCAAGGCCATTTAAAACCCTAAAACGGGATATCCCGGCAAACCAAGGCACCGGGACGCGATTTTCCTAGTATTTTACCATAAACCGCTTCTTGGTTCATAGGTATTTATTTTAGAAAACTCCTCTATAAGCTCTCTGGACCTCTTGTTTATAGGCTTAGGTACGCTTATCATTATATTGAGATACATATCTCCCCTGCCCTGTCCCTTTACACCCTTTACACCCTCTTTCTTGAGCCTTAATTTCTGCCCCCCCTTCGTGCCGGGCGGCACCTTGACCGTGGTGGTCCCGGTAAGCGTAGGCACGGTGATCAAAGCGCCCAGGAGGGCTTCTTTAATAGTGATCGGCACATCGAGATATATTTTCGAGCCCTTTCTGCTAAAGTAGGGATGCGATTTGACTCTGGTAACTATATAGAGGTCGCCGGCCCCGGCGCCTTTAACACCGGGATTACCCTTACCCTTAAGCTTCACCTTTGATCCGTCGTCAACACCGGCCGGGATCTTAACGGTGATCTTCTCTCTCTTTTTGCCCCTGGTTACGGTAATCTTAAACTCGGAGCCAAGGGCCGCCTGCATAAAGTCGATCTCCATCGCGCTCTCAATATCCGTACCTCTCCTCGGCGGAGCGGGGCCGCCTCTACCTTCGAACATCGCGCTAAAAAGATCCTCAATGCCGCCCATACCTCCCATGCTAAAACCCCCGCGTCCACCCGCGTTGAAGGGCCCGCCCATGACAGGCTCGAAGACCTCTTTACCGGCATAATCATAGTCGGCTCGCTTCTTGGGGTCAGTGAGAACGCTCTGGGCCTCGTTTATCTCCTTGAATTTGGCCTCCATTGACTTATCCCCGGGATGGAGATCGGGGTGGTACTTTCTGGCGAGCTTCTTATATGCCTTTTTGATCTCGCCGGTTGTGGCCTCTTCGCTCACACCGAGTACCTTATAGTAGTCCTTCTTTCGCATAATAGTATCCTAGACTAATCTCAAGAAAGTTCAACCGTAAAAAAAAAAGGGGCACCCGAAAACGGGCACCCCTCTAAGCTGTAGCTTCATTCCTGATATTTAAGTAAGGCCCCTAACTAGGCGCTCTCTTCCTTTTTTTCCTGCTCTGGGTCCTCTTTGTCGACTACCTCGGCGTCGACAACCTCCCCCTCTTCCCCCTCTTCGGCGCTCTCACCGGGGGCACCAGCCTCCTCACCGGCCCCGGGCTCCTCAGAGGTGGTCTTGTAGAGGGCCTCGGCTATCTTGTGGGTAGTGGTATTAACCTCGTCTGTCGCCGCCTTTATAGCGTCAAGGTCATCGCCCTTAAGCGCCTCTCTCGCCTTATCGAGCGCCTGTTCGGTAGCCGTCTTATCGGCCTCGTCTATTTTCTCCTTATTCTCCTCGATCAATTTGGCCGTGGAGTATACGAGGCTGTCGAGCTGGTTTCTCGCCTCGATCAGCTCTTTACGCTTCGCGTCCTCATCGGCGTGTCCCTCTGCGTCCTTAACCATATCCTCGACCTCATCCTTACTAAGTCCGGTTGAGGCCGTAATGGTAATATTTTGCTCCTTATTGGTGGCCATATCCTTGGCGCTGACGTTCAGTATGCCGTTGGCGTCTATGTCAAACGCGACCTCCACCTGAGGCACGCCTCTGGGGGCATTCGGTATACCGACAAGATTGAACTTCCCAAGCGTCCGGTTATCCGCCGCCATCTGCCTCTCGCCCTGCATAACGTGTATCTCGACCTGCGTCTGGTTGTCGGCCGCCGTGGTGAATATCTCCTGCTTCTTCGTCGGTATCGTCGTGTTGCGCTCTATGAGCGTGGTCATGACTCCGCCAAGGGTCTCTAGCCCAAGCGAGAGCGGGGTAACGTCCAGGAGTACCACGTCGGTCACGTCGCCTGCGAGCACTCCGCCCTGGATAGCCGCGCCGATGGCAACGACCTCGTCCGGGTTCACGCCCTTATGCGGCTCCTTGCCGAATATCTCGGCCACGAACTTGTGTATGGCGGGCATCCTTGTCATGCCGCCCACCAGTACCACCTCGTCGATGTCGGAAGCCGAGAAGCCTGAGTCCTTAAGCGCCTGAAGGCACGGTTTTCTGCTACGCTCGACCAGGTCGTTTGTGAGCTGCTCCAGCTTGGCCCTCGAAAGCCTCATCACCAGGTGCTTCGGCCCGGAAGCGTCCGCCGTTATGAACGGGAGGTTGATCTCTGTTTCCATCACGGTAGAAAGCTCGATCTTGGCCTTCTCACCGGCCTCCTTCAGCCTCTGGAGCGCCATCTTGTCCTTTGAGATGTCTACGCCCTGGTCCTTCTTGAATTCGGCTACGAGCCAGTCGATTACGCACTGGTCGAAGTTGTCTCCGCCAAGGTGCGTGTCGCCATTGGTGGCCTTCACCTCGAAGACCCCCTCGCCGACCTCAAGGATGGAGACATCGAAGGTACCGCCGCCGAAATCGTAGACGACGATCTTCTCTTCCGCCTTCTTATCTAGTCCGTAGGCGAGGCTTGATGCAGTCGGCTCGTTGATGATCCTCTTTACGTCGAGTCCGGCTATCTTTCCGGCATCCTTTGTGGCCTGCCTCTGGGAATCGTTAAAATAGGCGGGAACCGTGATAACGGCCTCGGTCACGGCCTCGCCCAGATACTCTTCAGCCGATTTTTTAAGTTTCTGTAGTATAAAGGCCGATACCTCGGGAGGAAGATAGTCCTTGCCCATGTTGGCGCTCTTGACTATGGCCCTGCCCTTGCTGTCCTTACCAACGTTAAACGGGACCATCTTCATCTCTTCGGAGACCTCGTTATAGTTTCGCCCCATAAATCTCTTGATACTGAAGATGGTATTTTCGGGGTTTGTTACGGCCTGGCGCTTTGCGACCTGCCCGACGAGGATCTCCTTTTCCTTGGTAAAGGCCACTACAGAGGGCGTGATCCTGCTCCCCTCCTCGTTCACTATAACCTTGGGCTCGCCCGCTTCCATGACCGAGACCACGGAATTGGTGGTGCCAAGGTCTATACCTATAATCTTTCCCATCTCTAACCTCCTGAATTTACTACATAAAAATTTATAAATAGCATGCGATCACACTAAACTTCATTTTTCTTTGCCTGTAAAGATAATGTAGGTACCAACACAAAGAATGTCAAGGCGATATGCGGATTATTTTAATAGAGAGGCGTAAGGTTCTTCTGCGCTCTACTTGGTGGTGACGACGGTAATGGAGGGAAATATCTTCAGGAGTATCTGGATCGAGAGCATAATGGCGCTTACCCCACCGAGGACCAGCGCGATGCCGGTATAGGTCCAGAAAACCGGGTTGGCGCCGTCGGTGTAGATGGGGATGACCATCAGATAACGATCGAGCCACATCCCTATGATGATGATGATCGCCACAGCGTATATGCCCGTGCCCGAGTGCTTGACGCGCCGGAAGATCAACGCGGTAAAGGGTATGAAGAAAGAGGCGAACATCATGAGCCAGTAGGTAGCCCTGAAGTGGCCCTCTCTCGCGGCAAAGTAAGGGCCCGTACGGACCGGGAGGTCCGCGTACCAGATAACGACGTGCTGCGAGAAGAACATATAGATCCACAGGAGCACAAAGCCCATAAGGAGGACACCCATGCCTTCGGCATATTTAACAGGAAGCCCCTTGCCCGGGGGGTTCGCAATAAGAAAGCGGGTCGCGATATAAACAAAGCAGAAGCCCGCGAAGAGATTACCGACCCAAAAATAGATCGGGAAGATCGTGGACTCCCAATGCGGTATGGCCATCATGACGAAGTCCCAGATGATAAACGTATTGGCGAATGCGAAGAAGACGCAGATAAAGCCGCCGAGGAAATTAAGTATGGTCTTGACTTGAATGCCCAGACTGGATTCGCATCCCCTCTCCTCCTTACGCGCAAAGCGGAAGTAGATAACGCTAAGAATATAGAAACCAGCCATGGCGAGGATATTCTTCCAGAAAAAGAGGCCTTTGGTTAGCCACGGGCTAAGGTGCTCGGGGAGATGGCCGCCCCTTGAGGTGACTATCTCCGGGTTGACCCAGTAGAAGAGGTGCTCCGTACCTCCCAGATAGATAATAATAAAGGCTATTACGGCGACGGGAATAAACGCGAGCGTCATGAGTTCACCGACCCTCGAATAGTGGAGCCCCCACTTGGACTTGGAGACCCTCATAATGACGGAGAAGACTATGCCGGCCTGCGACACGCCGAGGAAGAATATAAAGTTGGTGACGATCAGTCCCCAGAGAATGCTCTGCTCAGCGGAGCTGAACGCGCTTATGGCGAATGCCGCTACGGCGTTTATAAATAGTATCACGAATATCCAGAACGTCATGGTCCTCTAGTCCGCCTTCTCTGCTTCTTTTTCGTTACGAATCTCGTTTAAAATATAATTTGCGATATGCCACCTGTCCTCTGGCGACAGGGCGTCCGCGTACCTGGGCATGATACCGAGCCCCCCGTAAGTGATGGCATAATAGATCTCGCCGGATTCTTTATTCTGAACGTAGCCGCTCGTAAGGTCTGTCGGGGGCACGTATTTTTTCCCGACAGGGCCGTCTCCCCTTCCGGTCTTGCCGTGGCATACGGCGCAGTAAATTCCGTACCTGTTCCTGCCCCTCTCTATCGACGCCTTGCTCGCGCGCACAGGGCTCTTCACCATGCCCGCCTCGCTCATGGTATCCATCTCAAGAGGCTTTCCCGTTACCGGAACGGTCCCATCTGGCATCGGCACCGCCTTCTCTTCCTGCGCCTTGTGCGAGGGCTGTGTAAAGAGATCCCACGACCAGGGCATGGACCAGGCGCTCGCCGGAATAAGCACAATAGCCAGAGCCAAACCTAATAGATAGATTTTCCACGACCTAATCAACCTGTTTTACCTCCCGCGCGCCCGCATCGTTCATTATCCTCTCAATATCGCGCCCTCTGTCGCCAGAGACCCCTTCGACAAGAAGGCCGAAACTGTCGAGCGTAACCGCAATATCGTAAGTCTTCTTTTTATAGGACGGCAGTCTCGTTAGCCCGAGGAACCCCAACAAGGTAAGGCCCACCCCGAAGAGGATAGTCGTCTCGTAGGTTATAATAAGCGACGGGGTGAGCGCGAATATCGCGCGCCCGCCTCTTGGCAGAACGTACATGGCCGCCGTGCCGAGCGTAAGCGTAAAGCCGAAGACGATACCGATAAAGTTTCCCACAAGCGTAATGTACTTGATCGTCGTCGGCTTTTCGCCTAACACCGGGTCTATCTCGTGCGAGATGGGGATGGGTGAAAAAATCTCCACCTCGTCGCCGCCGCTCTTTATCTTGTCAGCGGCTACGAGCAGTTCATCGACATATTCGAACAGTCCGAGGATCTTTTCACTCATATCAGTGATCCTCCCCGTGTGTGTCGTTCTTCATCGGAACCCCGATATCCTCCTTGACCTCGTATATCGACACGCTCGGCCAGACCTTGACAAAGATCAGGAAGAGTGTGGCAAAGAAGAAGAAGGAGCCGAGCGTAATGGAGACCTCCACCCAGCTTGGAATGTAGTCGCGGAATACGTAAGGCAGAAATTTCCTCGGTAGGCTTGTGGCTATAATGAGATATCTCTCTATCCACATGCCGACATTAATACCGATTGAGACTATGAGCGTGATAAGTATCGAGGTCCTGAGCCTCTTGAACATATAAAGCAGCGGCATAAACGTATTGGTCAGGATCATGAGCCAGAACATCGGAGAGTGCGGCAGGTGTACCATCCTGTAGAGTAAGGTCTCGTTCTCGAAACTCGTATCGGCGTAAAGCCCGGTAGCTACCTCAATGACGTTTATATAGCTCCACAGCAGCGACATGACGAGGAGAAGCAGGCCGAGCTTGTCGAAATGTCTTAGCGTTATATATTTCTCAATCTTTAACGCCCTCCTTAAGACCACCATAAGGGTCACGATAGCGGCTGAGCCCGAGTAGATGGCGCCGACGACGAAGTAGGGGGCGAATATAGTCTTGTTCATGCCGGGGACCTTACTGAGCGCGAAGTCCCAGCTTACGATCGAGTGAACACTCACGGCGAGCGGGATGATGAATACCGCGAAGTACTTGTAGGCGCTATTTAGCCAGTGCCACTCCCTGTCCGTACCCCTCCACCCGAGAGCCAGTATCGTATAGATCTGTTTCCTCCACCCCGTGACGCGGTCGCGTACTGCCGCGAGATCGGGTATGGAGCCGAAGTAGAGGAATATCATCGAAGCGGTCATATACGTGCTGATAGCAAGGACGTCGAACATGAGCGGGCTCTGGAAATTCAGCCAGAGCTCACGCTGGTTCGGATAAGGCATGGTCCAGTAGAAATTCCACGGACGCCCCATATGGACGAAGATGAATACCGCGGCCGTAAGGACGCTGAAGAAGGTCATCGCCTCGGCGCTCCTGTAGATGGACCTCCTCCACGGGGTCTTGGTGATAAAGAGTATCGCGCTAAGGAGCGTGCCGGAGTGGCTAATGCCTATCCAGAAGACGAAGTTCGTAAGGTAGATGCCCCAGAAGTTAGGAGTCTGAAGCCCCGTGACACCCTGACCGACATATATCTGGTAGAGCCAGGGAAGGCCCCAGAGAAGACCAGCGGCGCCCATACAAAAGGCAAGCGCGAAATAATAGACCCTGCTCGTCTTGAGCATCGTCCTTAAGACGTCTTCGTTTACCTCACTATATGAAATATTTTTATCCATGCGAGTTGCCGTCGCCCTCCATCACCCTCTTTAGATATATTACCGATGGCTTTGTATTAAGGTCCTCGAGGAGACGGTACCTCCTCGGGCTCTTCGCGAGTTTCGATACCTCGCTATGCGGGTCGTTAAGGTCGCCGAAGGTGATGGCCCCGGGCGGGCACGACTGCGCGCACGCGGGCTGAATCTCACCGTCATGTATATCGCGCTTCTCGTCCTTTGCCCTGTCCTTTGCGACCCTTATCCTCTGGATACAGAACGTGCACTTCTCCATTATGCCCTTCTCGCGCACGGTGACGTCAGGGCTTAGCTGCTCATCAAGCGGTGCGTCTCTTTTCCACGTAAACCAGTTAAAGCGCCTTACGTCATAAGGACAATATGTAGCGCAGGTAAATGTCCCCACACAACGGTTATAGACCTGAACGTTCAGGCCGTCCTGGTTGTGGTATGTGGCGTATACCGGACAACCCGTCTCGCACGGGGCCCGGTCGCACTGCTGGCACATAACGGGAATGAACTTGACCTTTACGTCCGGGTACTCGCCCTCTACGTACTTCTCGATCCTGAGCCAGTTCATGGAACGCCCGTTCTTAAACTCCTTCTTGCCGACCGTGGGAATATTATTCTCAGACGAGCAGGCCACAACGCAGGCCTCGCAGCCGTTGCACTTATCGAGATCGACGACCATGGTCCAGTGGTAATCGAACTTCTCGTAGTAGCCGGGCTGTCTGAGTTCCACCAGGCGTTTTTTTATCTTTTCTATAATATCCGACAAAAGAACCTCTCCTCTTGGTATAAAGCTCTATTAATGTCCGGAGCCGTGGCCGCTTGAACCACCCTTTGTCTTTAATATCTTAAGCTCAGAGGGCGTTACGGTCTGCACTATCCCTCTGCCCATCTCATCAGTCGAGCCCTCGAGCTTTACGAGCTTTTCGGCGCCCCTCGACGATCTCTTCTCGATCGTTACCCTGGTCGAGTTGAGCGCTATCTCCCCGGTCCCGGCATCTTCGATGTGGGGGAGGAGATCGAGGGGGTTCGCGCCCCTGCCCCTGGCGTACCTGCCAAAGGCCGAGTGGCCCTGCCCTATCGGAACGCTTACGGTATCGGGCCTTACGGCCGGATAGAGATATACGGGCAGGTCTATTGCCCCCGAAGGCGAGCTAACCGTTACAATATCGCCTTCTTTTAAGCCCATACTCCTGGCCGTCTTCGGGTTTATCTCCACCCACGAGCCCCATACGACACTCGTCATGGGGTCGGGCAACTCTTGAAGCCACGGGTTCTTGGCCCCGCTCCCGTCAAGGTGCGCCGTGCTCGCATAGAGCATCAGATAGTACGGGTACTTCTTCTCGTCGCCGTTGAACCTGGCCGGCCCCTTCGGGACACTACCCTTTATCTTCGTTGGGCTAATAGCGGCCGCCTTCTTTGCAGGCGACCCCTTCCAGATGCCCCCGTTTTGAAGGAGCTTGTTCCAGAAGGCGTCGAAGGTAATCGCACTCGATGCGAACTCCCTTCTGTAGAGCCTCTTCCAGCCGGACTTCAAATAGGATTTAAAGTCCTCGTGCTTCAAGCCCGCCACGAGAGAGCCGTCTACGACCTTTGCGAGCTCAAGCAGTATATCACCCGCACCCTTTGTATTGTTGTACGGAACGACCGCGGGCTGCATTATGGTAGCTACCCTCTTGCCGGCGGCCGCTTCGGGGAAGTCGTCGCCCCAGTCTTCAAGACTTGTATGGGAGGGTAGTATTAGATCGGCCATTGCCGTGGTCTCGTCCATAAAGCTCGAGAGACTCGCGATAAAGGGGATCTTATCGAGCGCCGCGCGTGTATTCATCGCTCCCGGTGTCGTGAATACCGGGTTGGCATTATGAAGCAAAAGCACCCTGGCCTTTGATCTATCCGCCGCCCGTGTAAGCTTCGAGATCTTACCACTATCGCCATTTACGCGACTTAGGAAACCCCTCGGGTTCGGCTTAACACCGCCCTTTGCCCCGATGTTTCCGGCAATGTGGTTGAGCACATCTATTGCCACGTGGCCTGAAAAGCCGTTATCATAACCGGAGACATTCCCGCCCGCAACGGCCAGGCTCTTTCGGGTCTTGGCAAACTCCTTTGCCAGGGCGTATATCCTCTTTTCGTCCACCTCAGCAAGTGCGCTTACGCGCTTTGGCCTGTAACTGCTTAACGCCGTCTTCCACGACGAGCCGTCAGCGCCCTTATAATGGCCCTTCTCAACTATCGCGTAGGCGATCGACAGGGCGAGTACTCCTTCGCTCCCGGGCCTTGCCGGAACCCACTCGTCGGCGCTCGCTCCGGTGAGGCTCATCCTCGGCTCGATCTGAACGAGACGGCCCCTTTTACCGTGAGAATCGTCACGCATACGGCCAAAGCCACCGGCGAACTGCACGGGCGAGAGCCACGTGGAGGTAAAGTCCGCGCCGAAGCTCAAGACGAATTCGCTATTTTCTATGTCATAGTGGGGTACGCTATCGAGCCCAAAACTAAAACGCGCGGCGTCCCTCAGGTTATTCTGTCCGTATAGTTCGTAATTTATGTGGTTCTTTGAGCCGAAAGAGCGCATAAAATCGCCGATGAGAGCGCCGAGGTGGCCGCGCTGAGGCGAGGTAAGGAAATAGAGCCCTTGCGGTTTGGAATCTTCCTGAAGCTCGGAGAGCTTTGTAGCGAGTATCGAGATGCCTTCTTTCCAGGTTATCTCCTCGAAACTACCATCCCCCCTGTTGCCCCTTCTCCTCATCGGACCTTTTATCCTGTCGGGGTTGTAGAGAGACTGCGGCGCGGCCTGGCCTCTGGCGCAGAGTTTTCCCCTGCTGACCGGATGCTCCGGGTTGCCCTCTATCTTTTTAACACGCCCCTCCTGGACCTTTACGTGTATGCCGCAACCGGCGCTACACTCGGTACAGAGGCTCGCGTACCAGTTGGCCACACCGGGGACTACGTCCTCCGGCGGAATCACGTAAGGGATGAGCTTCGCTCCGGGCGGCTTATTAGATAGGCCAAGCCCCGCGCCGACCGCCGCGCCGAGCCCGCCCAAACCTATCATCTTTAAAAAGTCTCTACGATCCATCTTCTCTACCCCGTTACATGTGGCAGGTCCAGCAGTCCAGACCGTTCTTTACCTCTTTCTTTTTGTGGCAACCAAGACACCAGCCCATCTTCAAGGACGAGACCCTCTTAACGACCGGCATGGTCGCAATATCGCCGTGACATTCTTTACAATCCACCTTGGCTTGAACATGCCTCTTGTGGGGGAAATATACGTAGTCGGGCAGGTTATGTACCTTGATCCACGGCACCGGCTCATTATCGTCCCAGTACTTCCTGAGCTTTTGTACCTCCGGGCTGTCGGTCTTGATTATCTTATGACATCCCATACACCTCTGGACAGCCGGCGCGCCGGAATGCCTCGACCTCTCGGCATATATGTGGCAATAGAGGCACGGGACCTCGTTATCACCCGCATGGACCTTGTGGCTGAAATCGATAGGCTGGGTCGGGGCATTGTTATAGAATTTTGTAATGACCACCCCATAACCCACTAGAATCATAACAGCGAATATTACAGCGAATATAACGTATTTGATAATATTATTCATAGACTGGTAAAGGTCGCCCCTATATCAAGACAACACTATTCGCTCCACTGTTCGGACCGAGTCGGGCCGGGCCCTGATATAATAAAACCGGTTTGAAAATCGACTATAAAAAAGCGCCTCACATACTAAGTAGTGGAAATATTAGAAAGATTCACCGCCCAAACAAGAATACGCGCCTAGCGTAAAACTCAAAATTCAGCCCTGAAACCATCTATATTTAATAAAGCCGAGGACGAGCCTTACGCACGTGAACCCGACCGGCACTCTCTTACAAAAAGAAAGGGTCTAAACTCAGAAAATGGAATGTTTTGTGTATACAATATACAGTGCTTGAGTGACATTAGTATAATAATTATAAAGCATTGTCAAGGAGAGTTTTTACTCCCTTAACGGAACCATCCGGACCCGCTCTCAACTGCTAACGCAGATACAATTTTAACTCCTTGCATGATATAATTTTCACCATATGGGACCGATACTTTTAAAAAAAATCACTGAAGAACTGAACGAGACCGTCCGGGGCGCGGTAGTCTCAAAGGTCCACCAAAGCGAAGCAAAGATAATCATCCTGAAGCTCTTTATACGCGGGCGCGTTTACAGGCTCTTATTAAGCGCCGACCCACGCCTGCCCAGGATGCACCTTACAGAGAAAAAATACCCGAACCCCGAAAGACCGATGAGGTTCTGCGCCTTTTTACGTAAGCACATTACAGGCGCCGTTATTGAAGAGGTCCGCATAACCAAGGGCGAGCGCATAGCAGAGATCAAACTAAAGAAAAAGACCGATAACGACACTTACGAAGTAATGAAATTAATTGTCGAGCTTACCGGCAAGTCGAGTAACATTATACTCACAGACGATAGATCTATCGTACTCGACGCAATTAAATTTTTTCCTCCTGAAAGCTCCCCGAGGGCCGTTAGCCCGGGCTTCGAGCTTAAGGCGCTCCCAAAGCGCGGGATAAAGGAAGAGAAGCTCATCGAGAAGAGCGCCCGGACCTGGAACGAAAGCGCCGACCTCTTTTATAGTGAGATCTTCGAAGAGAACAAAACGCAAAGGCTTGTTAGTGGGCTGAGGAGAACAGTAAAGAGAGAGGAGAAAAG
Source organism: uncultured bacterium (assembly GCA_965372515.1). Lineage (GTDB taxonomy): Bacteria > Desulfobacterota > GWC2-55-46 > GWC2-55-46 > JAJCZF01 > CBDVCO01. The sequence goes on from CBDVCO010000002.1 coordinate 20,587, forward strand.
GCTCCTAAGAAAAATAAAGAACCTCGAAACGGATATAGAGAAGGCCGAGGGGAATATCGAAAACTCGCAGACGGCTGAACTCCTGCAAGCGAATTTCAAGAAGCTAACGCGTGGGATGAAGGAGGTAGAGCTTGAGGACCATAGAGAGGGCGCTGGGAAGAAGGTGGTTATAAGGCTCGATGAAAGGCTCGGCCCGAAAGAGAATATAGAGAGAATATACAAACTCGCCAAAAAGGGCAAGAGAACCATAAAGCTCGCCAAAGGACGCCTGCCTGAAATAAGAAACGACCTCGAATATACCCGCGCTCTCTACCTCTCGATAGACGAGGCCCTGGACCAAAATAAAAAAGACGATCTTGCCCTCATAATTGACAAGATGATCGAAGCGGGCCTTTTAAAGAAAAAAACCAGGGACTGACCCGCATTAAGTGCCTTCCCCCAAAGCGGCCACCTCGTCCTTCCTGCACACCGCCTTCACAAATAAAACTATAAAGAGGATGAGATTCAGGATAGATAACAGCACCGTGGTATCGAGGCCCCCTACAATGCGAGTTGACGGCACCGAGATACCGGGGATGGTATAAAATGCCAGCAGGTTTATATTGGCCATAAAACCCCAGATGAGAAACCAGAAAATATAATCCTTCCTTATGCTGTACATAAGGGCCGCCAGAATAGAGATTATAAAGAGGTGGTTTTCGTGGACATTGGTATAGAAGATGAAGTAGGCAAGAAACGCAAGGAGCGAGGTGCCGAGGAAACTGAAATAATCCTTCCCCTTCTGGAAAAAATAGATCACAAAGACCACGGCGTAGAAACCGAAAGCGAGGGCCTTTACAAGGAACAAGAGCGCGCCGGGCATATCCTTTACATTGACGACATCGACGGTCGCTCCGTCCAGGAGCCCGCCGTATCTGATTGGATCGGAGGTGTGCAGTATGTAGGTGAGTATCCAGTTGAAGTTCAGGGCATTACCGGAGAGATATCCGTCGATGGTGTCCCTGCCCGCGTCGATGAGCGACCTCGGCATGGCCATCCCGAATACCAGAGTAAGCACAACCAGGATAAGGACGAACGGGATCGCCAGAGACGCCGCCCTCCTCGGCTCTATCTTTAGAATATCACCCACAGAACTAATGCCGAGAGCGTACACAAGAGCGAACGGCAGGAGTATTATCGGCTGCCATTTTATAAGAAAAGATATGGTAAAGAAAAAAGAGAAGGGGACGTACCTCTCGTCTTTAAGCGCGTAAAGGGACAATATTAGAAAGGGCGCGAAGTAGATATCCAGATAGCCGTAAGCAATACTGCTGAGAGTTAGCGAGAGCTGCACAAGCATGGTCAAGAGAAAATTTCTGCTGAATAGATAGAAGGTCGCCGACGTAAGGAAGAGACAGAAAACAAGAGAGACCTTAAGGCTGATAAAGAGATTCAGGCCAAAGAGCTTGCCCGCTTTGGCCGCGATAAAGAGGAGCAGATAGCTCAAGGGCGGATAGAACTCCTGAACACCGGCGTATGTGGCCCTGATGCCGAACTTCTCCATGCTGTCCATCCACTTTAGCCACAGACGCACGTCGCCCACACCCCAGTCCTGAAAAAATATCAGGGTGAAACATACCGTAAGCAGCAAAAACAGAATCTTGTCAATATTCTTTTTTATATAATCCAATGCGGAAATATCAATTCTCCTGCGTGGGTAATGGACTTATCTTTCATATAAACCCCGGCCGCATATCTGCCTTACTTGTTTGAGCCAAGAAATCTAAAGGCCATCGAACAAAAAAGCCTTGCGCCAAGATCGAGCACATCCTCGTCCACGTCGAAGTTGGGACTGTGGAGCGGAAAAGCTATACCCTTCGCCTTATTACCTGTGCCGATCCTGAAAAGCGCGCCGGGGATCGCTTGCGCGAAGTAGGCAAAGTCTTCCGCGCCCATAAGGGGATACGGCATGTAGTGCACATTGGCCTCGCCCAGCAGTTCTATTGCGCTCTCCTTAATAAGCTTATCGACCGTCGCGTCGTTTACGACCGAAGGCGTGCCGTACTCGTATTCGAACTCATACTCCGCGCCGACGCTCATGGTCACGCCCCTCACCGTCTCCTCTATAAAGGTCGGCATATCGTCCCTCGCGTCCGTATCGAGCGTTCTTACCGTACCCTCCATCTCGACACGGTCGGCGATAATATTGGCCGCCTGGCCGCCGTTTATCGTGCATATCGATATCACGCTCTGGTGGAGCGGGTTGGTCCTCCTGCTCACGATATGGTGTATCGCGTTTATCACCATCGAGGCCACTAGCACGGCGTCGACCGTCTGGTGGGGGCGCGAGGCGTGCCCTCCCTTGCCCTTGACGACTATCTTGATCCTGTCGGCAAGCGCGGTCATCGGCCCCGCCCTGTGAGCTATTTGACCTACCTCCAGTTCCGGAAAGCAGTGGAGCGCCGCTATCATCGACGGTTTGGGATCTTTGAGCGCGCCGTCCCGGATCATGGTCTTGGCCCCGGCAGAGCCCCTTTCTTCCGATGGCTGAAAAATAAATTTTACATTGCCATTTAGCTCATCTCTAAGGGCCGCGAGCACAACGGCCGTGCCCATGAGGATCGCCGTATGCACGTCGTGGCCGCATGCGTGCATCACGCCAGGCACGCATGAGGCGTACTTAGCCGTACCGGTCTCCTGGATCGGCAACGCGTCCATGTCGGCGCGAAAGGCAATGGTCTTTCCCCGCTTGGCGCCTTCAAGGAGCCCCACCACGCCGTAGCCGCCGACATTTCTCTCTACCTCAATGTCGTTATCTTCCAACACGCCCGCGACAAAGGCGGAGGTCTTCTCTTCAAGGCCTGAAAGCTCAGGGTTTCGGTGTATCTCCTGCCTGAACCTCCTGATCCTTTTACTTACCTCTTTAACCTTCTCGTCTATCTTATCCAGCACTTGGTCCCCTCATTCTAAATCTCTAACCATCCGTGGTAAGGCATACCCCGCCACGCCTCGTATCCCCTCCGCCAAAAAGTTTACCCTCCATATCCACAACGCTGTGTACCCCGCCGAAATAGAGATTTTTATCTTTCCAGGTATTTATCTCGGCAAGGCGCGCGCCTAGCTCACTTATAACATTATCATCAACGCCCTTTTCAATCTGCAAAATTCCGTCGTCAAAATGGACCCTCGGCGCGTTCACGGCCTCGCTGACCTCCATCGAGTGATCCAAGATATTCAATATGACCTGGAGTATCGCGCTCCTTATCCTCTTTGAGCCGCCGCTGCCGAGTACGATCTCCGGAAGCTCACCCTTCATCACAATGGTCGGGCTCATCATGGAACTCATCCTCATGCCGGGGTCGAGAGAGTGGAAACCCCTGGGGTTCAGGTCCTCCTCGCCGAGCATATTATTCATCATGATGCCGGTTCCGGGTATCATAAAGCCGCAACCTATGCCGATAGAGGTGGTCATGGAAGCGGCGTTTCCCTCTTCATCCACTACGCTGATCTGCGTGGTATTACCGAAGGCGCTGCCCTTTTCGTTGCCCTCCCCCTCCCTGCCTATACCCTTTGCGAGCCTCTCCCTGTACGGCTCTATACCCGCCTCGCCAAGCAATTTATCTATCACGCCGTCGTCGTGAACGACATGGTCGAACTCGGCCCTGCGAAACTCGTTCGTAATCTCCATCACCTTGCCCATGAGTTCCAGATAGGCGGCACTGTTATGACCCATCGCGCGAAGGTCGTACGGCTCAAGGAGCTTTAATGCAAAGGCGATGAGCGAGCCGCCCGAAGAGGGCGGGCTGTTGGTGAATATACGTCTGCCCCTGTAGTCCACTTCCAGGGGAGTCCTTTTGCGCACCTTGTATTCGAGGAGGTCGCCCTCGGTCATGAGCCCTTTAGCGCCGAAACCATCGACGATCGCCTCGGCTAGGCCGCCGTCGTAGAAACTCTTAAGCCCATCTCTTGAAAGGCAATCGAAGGTATCGGCCATATCCTTATTGAATATAGTATCACCTTCGCGAAGGAGTTCCCCGGCGGGCGCGTATATCTTTAACGCCTCGGGCGTAAGCCTCAACATAGGGCTTAAGAGCTCGTTAAAATAGGCCTGCCAGGCATTTAAGACTATGCCCTCTCTCGCGTATTTTATGGCCGGGGCCATGATATCTACAAGAGGGAGCGTACAGTGGTTCTTAAAGACCTCGGCGAGCCCCGCGATATTTCCCGGCACTGCCGCAGAGCCCTCCCCAACGTGAAGTTCCTGCATTACGCCCACGAAGTCGATAAAGACGGAAAAAAAGTTTAGCTCTTCCCTCTTAGCCCCCCTCCCGATCCCCGGGACGTCAACGAAGAAATCATAGAGCGAGACGTCGCCGCCGCTCTCGTGGGTGATCATGAAGCCGCCGCCGGCGGCGCTTGTAAGTGCGGCCTCGGTTACAAAAGAGGCGAAGGAGGCAGAGACCGCCGCGTCGAAGGCGTTTCCGCCCGCCTCAAGCATCTCTATACCTGCCCTTGCCGTCAGCTCGTGCCCCGCGCTCACAACACCCTTCATAAAGCCGACACCTCCTCTTTAAGCTCCTCTACCATCAGGCTCACCACCCTCTTAATATCCCCGTCCTTCTTCCAGATGCCAAGCTGCCTCGCGGCCCCTGTGCCGTGCTCTATGATATCGAATACCCCCTTAAGGGCCTCAGTCGAGCCAAGCTCTTCGGCCTCCGCGCTAAAGCCCTCGGTGATCTCACGAAGCAGGTCCTTCGCCTTCACGGTCGCCCTGCCGTCCTCGGTGATGAACTCCCCGTCGAGCCCGTAACGGCACGCCCTCCATTTATTCTCCCTTATCACCCAGGAGTGGGGCCTCTTATACTCGATGCCTGCGTCAAAGTCGTCGCTGAACCTCTTTACAAGGGCCTGAACAAAAGCCGTGATCGAAACAACGTCCTTTAACGTTGAGGGGTTGTCGCATATCCTTATCTCGATGGTGCCGAAATCCGGGTGCGGCCTCACATCCCACCAGAGTTCGCGTATAGACTCTATGGTTCCCGTGGCGATAAAGTCCTCGGCTAGCGTAGTGTAGTCTTCCCAGTCCGAGAAATAAAAGGGCAGGCCCGCAATCGGGAGGGTCTCGAATATCTTTGTCCTGTAGGAGCTAAGCCCGGTATCCTCACCTTCCCAGAACGGTGAGTTGACAGAGAGCGCCAGTACATAAGGCAGGTAGTAGATCATCCTATTGAGCACATATATGCTCTTCTCCGCGCCGTCCACTCCCACGTGCACGTGCAGGCCGAAGATACTAAAATTACGCGCAACGAGTTGAAGGAGGTCTTTCAGGCGCTCGTACCTGACATCATCCGTTATGTGCTGGTCTCTTGCAAGCGAGAAGGGATGGCTCCCTCCGCCTGAGATCAAAGTATTATTGGCCTCGGCTATCTCTATAACCCTCCTTAGTTTCTCCGCGAGCTCGGCCCTCACCTCGTCGACCGTGGCGCAGATGCCGGTAATGACCTCCAGGTTGCTCATCATGAGTTCGTGCTTCACGAAACCAGCGAGCACTTCGTCCTTATCAGAGCCCTCTATTATCTCTTTACTCGTCTCGGCCAGCTCAAGAGTCGCAGAGTCTATGAGCTGCATCTCAAGCTCGACGCCGAGAGTAAAACCCTTGCTTGAATTGAAGGTAATAGCCATAAATTGATCCGTTTAGAGGGAAGATGACTTAAATTACATAAGCTTATATGATAACATAAAGAGCGGTAACGGGCCATTGTTAATAGGCGGACAATAGATAGGAGAAGATACGAATGCGATTAAAACTGATCGAGAATACCATACTGGACGAGACCTCCGAAAAAGCCATGCGCTCTGGTAGGCTCAGGATGAACCACAACTTCCACGAGTTAACCGACAGCATCCAGAGGATGCTGAACGCCATGGAGCCGGAAAGCTACGTTCAACCCCACAGGCACCTGGACCCGCCCAAGGTCGAGCTCTTCTTGATATTAAGGGGCCGCGCCGCGGCCTTCCTCTTCGACACGGACGGCGTGGTAGCGGACTCGGCCATACTTACACCGGGCGGCCCGACTCCGGGCGTCGAGTTCGCCCCGGAAGAGTACCATACACTAGTCTCGCTTGAGACAGGCACAGTGCTATTCGAAGTCAAGGACGGCCCCTACATAGCCGCTACGGATAAGGAGTTCGCCCCCTTCGCCCCGGCCCCTGAAGAGAGAGAAGCCGCCGATATATACCTGAAATGCCTCAAAGAGCATCTGAACAAACCCTAGCCCCAAAGAAATGGCAACGCCCCCATAAAGCTGATATAGTATCTCTATACTAAATCTTAGCCTCGTCGCCAGTGGAAGACTATGATCCCCGGATACCCTACTCTCGAACCTATAAATATCGATCACCGCCAGGAGCTTCAGCCCTCATTCAAGAGGATCATGTGCGGGATATCGGAATTCACATTCGCCAACCTCTTCCTCTTTCGCCATACGCACAACTACTCGCTTACCATGCTCCCGGGCGGCCTCGTTGTAGTCACCGGCTCGGACGACGGAGAGGAATTCTTCATGCTCCCCTTCGGTTCCCCGGACGATGACGACACGCTCGATAAACTCTTCACCCGGTTCGGCACCCTGAAGGCCGCTTGCGAAGAACTCTCCAAAGAGCTCTTGGAAAAAGGCTTTGAAATAATAGAAGACCGCGACAACTTCGACTACCTCTACCTAACTGAAGATCTTGCGACACTCGTTGGCAGGAGGTTTCACAAAAAACGGAACCTCGTAAAGCTCTTCAACGCGGACTATACGGCCAACGTCGAGGAACTTACAGAGGGTCGCGTAGACGACGCCCTTGAAGTACTCGACGGCTGGCTAAATGAACGCGACCCTGAAAGCGGAGAGGGCGACTACGTAGCCGCAAAAGAGGCCCTCTTAAACATGGCCCCGCTTAAACTATACGGCGCCGTCTACTATATAGAAGACAAACCCGTCGCCTACACGACAGGCGAGATGATGTCCCAGATGTCGTCATTCGTAACACACTTTGAAAAGGGGCTAAACCAATATAAGGGACTTCTTCAATTCGTCAACCAGGACTTCGCAAATAGACTGCCTGAAGGTTGCAAGTTCATAAACAGAGAACAGGACCTCGGCGACCCGGGACTAAGACAGTCCAAAGAGAGCTACAGGCCCTTCGGCTTCGTAAGAAAATACCGCGTAAGGCCAAAATGAAAGAAAACCCAACTGAACGCTACCTGACACTTCGTAGCTACTTCAAAACACGCTTTAATGAAGCGAAGGTCAACAAGGTCTCCCTGAACCCGGGCTTCGGTTGTCCGAATCGTGAAGGTACTGAAGGCGGCTGTATCTTTTGCCAGCCCAAGACGCTCATACCGCGCGGACAAGGCGAAGGGTGGAGCATAGCCAGGCAGCTTGCGCATGGAATAGAGAAGGTGGGCAAAAGAGATAAGGTCGACCACCTTATCGCCTATCTTCAGATAGACACCAACACATACGCGCCGATAGACGAGCTCAGAAAACTCTACGTTGAAGCGACAGACGATCCGCGCATAGCTGGTCTCGCCGTCTCGACAAGGCCCGACTGCGTCGGGGAGCAGGTCTTCGAGGTCTTCGATGAATTTAACGAGCGTGGCGAGTTCTGGCTGGAACTGGGCCTGCAGAGCGCGAACGACGAAACCCTCGATCGTATTAACCGGGGCCACAGCGCCGAACAGTTTAAAGACGCGGTCCTAAGGGCCTCGAAACACAACATAAAGGTATGCGCGCATATAATCCTCGGCCTGCCCGGTGAGAGCACTGGCGACATGCTCGACACAGTACGCTTCCTATCCGGGCTTCCGGTCTGGGGCGTAAAGTTCCACCAGCTCCAGGTCACAAAAGATACCGCGCTCGAGGCCGAATACAAGGCGGGCAAGGTCCGACTCCTCACCCTTGCCGAATATATAGAGCTCGTGATAGACTCTCTCGAACTGCTCCCCCCGGAGATGGTGATCCACCGGGTGGTCGGAGATACGCTCGACGAGTTCCACATAGCGCCGCGCTGGGGGCCGGATAAGTTTAAGGTGATAGAGATGATAAAGGCAAGGCTCACTGAAAGAGACACGCGCCAGGGCGCGAAATACACAGAAAAGGATACCCAATTTAAGCATACATCTTAATATTTAATATTGTGGGATATTTTTTGTATGAAGATTCCCTCAACTCTCTACAAATACCTTTAGTTCTTATTAGGAAATCCATCCCCCCTTGTGGGGGTGGATTTCCTAAAGACCCAAAAGTCTTTGAAGGGGGCTTGGGGGAGCAACTGCGTTGCGGCAATTAGTGGGGAGTATTTTAGTTCTAGCAAAACGCTATGCAAATTAACACCCTAATCAATATCGCCGTGCGCAGCACTTCTACAGAAAGTTTCCCCCAATAAAGGAGAGTCATGAAAGACAAGAGGATAGAAAAGCTGGCCTCCATACTCGTTGGCCACGCGTTAAACGTAAAGAAGAACGACACCGTTATGATCGCCGCCTCAAGCGAGCTCGCCAAACCGCTCGTACTCGAATGCTACAAGGCGGTATTAAAAAGAGGCGGCCATCCGCTTACGAGCGTCGGCTTTGAGGAATGCACCAACATCTTCTTCGACAACGCCAGCAAAGCCCAGCTTGAACACCTGCCGAAGACGAAAGTCTACGAGGCCAAGAACATCGACTGCTTTATAAATATCCGCGCGCCGCAGAACAAGAAAGCGCTCTCCACAGTAGACCCGAAAAAGGCCGGCATACGCGCGATGGCGCTCATGAGCATTAGTACGACCATAGTCAACAGGAACCGCTGGGTGCTTACGAACTTCCCGACAAACGCTCTGGCGCAGGAAGCCGACATGAGCCTCGCGGAATACGAGGACTTCCTCTACAAAGCGACCAACATAGACTGGGCCAAAGCCGAAAAGGCACAGACTAAGCTAAAGCGCATACTGGATAAAGGCAACACCGTCCATATCGTCGGAAAAGAGACCGACCTCAAGCTCTCGATAAAAGGGCGCCCCGGGATAAAATGCTGCGGCCACCGTAATATGCCCGATGGCGAGGTATTCCTCTCACCTGTCGAGAACTCCGCCGAAGGCCATATATTCTACGAGATGCCCGCCATATACCAGGGCAGAGAGGTAACAGGCATCAGGCTCACCTTCAAGAAAGGCAAGGTCGTCAAAGCGAGCGCCGATAAGAACGAAGCCTTCCTCATAGCAACACTCGACACAGACAAAGGCGCACGGTTCCTCGGAGAGCTCGGCGTGGCGACAAACTACGGGGTAAAGAACTTCTCCAAAGACATCCTATTCGATGAAAAGATCGGCGGCACAGTGCACCTGGCGGTAGGCAGATCCTACGAAGAGGCCAAAGGCACAAACAAGAGCGCCATACACTGGGATATGATAAAAGACCTTCGAGGTGGCGGCAGACTCTATATAGACAAAAAACTCATCCAGAAGAACGGCAAATTCCTGATCTGACAGACGAGATGGAGACCTCTTGGGGGAACCTTTCTGGAGAAAGGTTCCCCCAAACCCCCTCCAAAGACTTTTAATATCTTCTGTCTGGCCTGGCCCCCGAAGGCATTAAAGAGGGGGTCAGGCCAGACAGATACTAAAGTTTTTTGAAGGAGTTTGAGGAAACTTTTTTTCAAAAAAGTTTCCTCAAGAAGTCTCTATCTCGTCTGTAAAAGCTTGACACTTTCTCTGGCAAGGGATATTATTTCCAATTAAGTACCTACATTTTATGGGGAATTTTCTTACAGAGGGGTTCTATGGAGCGCGATCTGGTCATAAAGTCATTTAAGGGCAGCCTCAGCGCCAAAGAGGGCTTCTTTACTGACAAGAACATCGATTTATTGATCGAGACGGCCTCTCTGGTAGCCGAGTGTTTCAACTCCGGCGGAAAGCTTTTGATCGTAGGTAACGGCGGAAGCGCCGCCGACGCCCAGCACATTGCCGCCGAATTCGTAAACCGTTTTGTAATAGAGAGACCGCCTCTTCCGGCCATAGCTCTCACCACCGATACATCGATACTTACGAGCATAGGCAATGACTACGCCTTTGACCAGATTTTTTCAAAACAGGTCAAGGCGCTCGGCAAAGAGGGCGATCTTTTGTTGGCTATTTCCACTAGCGGGGATTCGGCAAACGTCGTGAAGGCGGCCCGGACGGCCCGGACTATGGGCATAACGACCGTGGCCCTTACCGGCAAGAACGGCGGGGAGCTGGCCGGTGTGGTTGACAGGTGTTTAAATGTTGATGAGAGCGTGACCGCGAGGATCCAGGAAGTCCATATCACCATCTGTCATATACTCTGCGAGCTTGTGGATCACAAGCTCTTCGACTGTGGCGCAACAGGAGAGGCATGAAATTCAAGCCGCTTGACGCCAACAATATAAAGACCTACTCGATTAAGGATAGGAAGAGCAAGGTCACTATAGACGACTTCGCCACCTGCCCGGGAAAGGGAGCGTCAATGGCGGACTTTCTCGCCGGGCTGCCGAATATTTTAGGCGCCGGAGATCTAAAGGAAGTAGCGGCGAGGATAGTGGCGGCGCATAAGGGGGGTAAGACCGTAGCGCTTGGCATGGGGGCCCACGTAATAAAGGTAGGGCTCGGGCCTATCATAATAGAGATGATGGAGCGGGGCATTGTCAGTGCCGTAGCTATGAACGGGGCCTGCATAGTCCACGACTTTGAGACGGCCTTTATCGGGTGCACATCGGAGGATGTCGATTCCGAATTGCTCGGCGGCAACTTCGGCATGGCCGAGGAGACCGGCTCTCTCTTAAACAAGGCCATAAATAACGCCGCGGGTAAGGGGCTTGGCCGGGCGATCGGCGATATGATCAACGCGAGTGATTTTCCTTATAAGGAGAAGAGCATACTCGCCGCCGGAGCTAGGCTCGACATCCCTGTGACCGTGCACGTAGCCGTTGGCACGGATATCGTCCACATACACCCCTCTGTTGACGGGGCAACGACCGGAGAGGCGACCTTAAAGGACTTTCAGCTCTTCACCGGCGTGGTAAGCACGCTCCAGGACGGGGTATACCTGAATGTCGGTTCTGCCGTACTCCTGCCGGAAGTATTCTTGAAGGCGCTGACCTTAGCGAGAAACCTCGGGCACAAGGTAGAGGACTTTACCACGGTGAATATGGACTTTATTCAGCACTACCGCCCCGTGACCAATGTCGTAAAAAGGCCGGTCAAAGGGGGCGCTGGCAAAGGGTTCAGCCTGACGGGCCATCACGAGATAATGGTGCCGCTTTTATACGCGGCGATAATCGAAGGTCTAGACTAGATATGAAAAAGACGACGAAAAAACTCTGGGCGGGCAGGTTCACCGGACGCTCGAACGCCCTTGCGGAGGCCTTTAACTCATCGCTTGGCTTTGACTACAAACTTGCCCCGCACGACATAGAGGGAAGCGCCGCGCACGCGCGCGTCCTTGAAAAGGCCGGGGTTCTGACAAAGAATGAGACCAAGAAGATCATAGGCGGGCTAAAGAAGATCACAAAAGAGCTAACCACAGGGGATCTCTCTTTAAAGTCCGGCGCGGAAGATATACATATGCTGATCGAGGAGAGGCTAACAGAGCTTATCGGGCCGCTTGGAGGTAAGCTTCACACAGGGCGCTCCAGGAACGACCAGGTCGCGCTCGATATACGGCTCTATCTAAAGGACGAGATCAATGCGATACTCGCTCTGCTTGCCGAGCTTCAGGCTACCTTCGTAAAGCTCGCACAGGTAAACATCGAGGCGATAATGCCGGGCTATACGCATCTTCAGCGTGCCCAGCCCGTACTCTTCTCGCACCATATGCTCGCCTACTTTGAGATGCTTGGAAGAGACATTGAGCGTTTTGAGGATTGCTACAAGAGAACCGACGTAATGCCGCTTGGCGCGGGAGCGCTCGCCGGAAGCCCGTATAAACTGGACCGGAAACTCGCCGCGAAGCTACTCGGTTTTTCCGCCGTTACGAAGAACAGCATGGACAGCGTCTCGGACAGGGATAACGCCATAGAGTTTACGTCGAGCGCGGCGATCTGCATGATGCATCTCTCGAGGCTCGCCGAGGAGCTTATCCTCTGGAGTTCGAGCGAGTTCGGCTTTATAGAGTTTTCAGATGCCTTCGCTACCGGATCTTCGATCATGCCGCAAAAGAAGAACCCCGACGTCGCCGAACTTATAAGGGGAAAGGCCGGAAGGGTTTACGGCAGCCTTACGACACTTCTAACTATGATGAAGGGTCTGCCGCTAGCGTACAATAAGGATATGCAGGAGGATAAAGAGCCGGTATTCGACACGGTAGATACGCTAAAGACGGTGCTCACGGTGCTCCCTCCGATGCTCGCGTCAATGAAGGTAAATAAAGAGGCCATGAAAAAGGCCACGAAAGAGGGCTTTTTGACCGCCACCGACGCGGCCGACTATCTCGCTGCTTTGGGCGTACCCTTCAGAGAGAGCCATGCAATAGTAGGACGCGCGGTCAAGCACTGCATAAAGAAAAAGATAACGCTGGAGGAGCTTTCCCTTAAAGAGTGGAAAGGTTTCTCAAAGCTCTTTGACAAGGATATCCAGAAGGTCGTCTCCGTTGAGTCCAGTGTAAATAGCAGACGGGTATCCGGCGGAACCGCTCCAATGGAAGTAAAAAAGAGACTAAAAGAGATCGCGGCATTAAAGAGACCGAAGAAGAAAAGATGAAAAATATAAAGACAAAAAAGATCGGCCGCATGATCGTAAGCGCGCTCTTTATATTCGCCCTGCTCGCCACACCCATAGTGCTTGGCTGTGGGAAGAAGGGCCCGCCTAAGCCGCCCAAGCCGGCTAAGCCGCATAAAGTGAGTTCAACCTCGCAGTTGCCGGCTTAAGGCCGCGTCAATTCATAAGAGCACCTCTAATTCATTCTCTACTTTTTTTAAAGGAGCTACATGCACTATTTTCAATATAAGGGGAAGTCATTATATGCCGAGGACGTCCCGATATCGAAGATCACGAAGGCCGTCGGCACGCCGACATACATATACAGCAAGAGAACGCTAAAGAGGCACTACAACGCCTTTAACGAGGCCTTCAGTGGCGTGGAGAATATTATCTGCTACTCTGTCAAGGCGAACTCGAACCTCTCGGTGCTGGCAACCTTCGTAGATGCGGGTTCCGGTTTTGACATAGTCTCAGGCGGAGAACTGTTCCGTGCGCTCAAGGCCGGCGCCGACCCGAAAAAAATTGTCTTCTCCGGCGTTGGTAAACGCGAGGACGAGATCGAGTACGCGCTAAACACGAAGATACTCCTCTTTAACGTGGAGAGCCCCCAGGAGCTTCGGCTTATAAACAAGGTCGCAGGAAGGCTCAAGAAAAGAGCGGGAGTGGCGATAAGGATAAACCCGAATGTCGACCCGAAGACGCATCCCTATATCTCAACCGGACTCAAGACGAACAAGTTCGGCATTGAGACAAAGGAGGCCCTCGGTGAATATGTCTACGCTAAGAAGAGGCTGAAGAACCTCGATCTGCTCGGCGTAGACTGCCACATCGGCTCACAGATAACGGCGCTCGGCCCGTTTGTGGACGCGCTAAAGAAGTCCCGGACATTTATAAATAAGCTAAGGCGTGAGGGCGTTGACATTACCTATCTCGACCTCGGCGGCGGGCTCGGCATAACATACGAGGATGAAGAGGCCCCTCACCCGTCGAAATACGGCGAGGCCGTAATAGAAGGTACAAAGGGGCTCGGGGTCACGCTTATCTTCGAACCCGGCAGGGCCATTGCGGGCAATGCCGGTGTTCTCGTCACAAGCGTACTCTACACAAAGAAGGGCACGAAGAAGAGGTTCGTGATCGTCGACGCGGGCATGAACGATCTGGGCAGGCCGAGCCTCTACGGCTCTTATCACGCCGTAATGCCCGTGAAGATGCCTGTGAAAGGAGCGCGTAAAATAAAGGCGGATATAGTCGGGCCGATATGCGAGTCCGGAGATTTTCTCGCACAGGACAGGATGCTGCCGCCCCTTAAGCAAGGCGACCTCATTTCAATTATGAGCGCCGGGGCATACGGCTATACAATGTCGAGCAACTATAACTCAAGGACGAGAGCCGCAGAGGTAATGGTCGACGAAAAGGAATTCTCCGTTATAAGAAAGAGAGAGACCCTTGCTGACCTTATAAACGGAGAAAGCCTGCCAAAGAAAGCCGGGAAAAAGAAGAGATGAAGATCGAGTTTACAAAGATGCACGGCCTTGGGAACGACTTTATACTTCTCGATCTTCGCAAGCGCTCCATATCCGGGCTCGCGGGCTTAATAAAAAAACTCTCGCACAGGCGCTTTGCTATCGGCTTTGACCAGGCCCTGATACTTAAAGAGTCGAAAAAAGCCGACTTCCGTATGGATATATATAACGCTGACGGAGGCTTGGTCGAGATGTGCGGCAACGGGATAAGGTGTTTCGCGAAATATATATGGGACAGGAAGCTATCCAAAAAGAAAGTCCTCTCCATAGAGACCCTTGCCGGTATTATGAAACCGGAGAAAGAAGGGGCGCTTATTAAAGTGGACATGGGAGAGCCGATACTTGAAGCGAGGCTTATACCGATCAGGACGAGCGCGAACCTTAAAAAAGAAGTCATTGATATGCCATTCAAAGCGGGCAAGAAGAGTTTTAAGATTACCTGCGTCTCCATGGGCAACCCTCACGCCGTCATCTTTGTCGATGACGTAGCGGGCTTTCCGGTCAGCGGCCTCGGCCCGGTCATTGAGGCCAGCGCAAAATTCCCGCAAGGGACCAATGTCGAGTTCGTGGAGGTTATAAACTCAAAGCGCCTTAAGATGCGTGTGTGGGAACGCGGCGCAGGCGAGACTCTTGCCTGCGGCACCGGGGCATGCGCCGCGGTAGTGGCGGCGAATCTAACAGGCAGGATAAAACGCTCCGCTACTGTTGAGCTTCTAGGCGGAGAGCTAAAGATTGAGCTAGGCAAGGATAACCGCGTCTACATGACGGGCCCTGCCGTAGAGAGTTTTTCCGGTTCGATAGAGACCGCGAATATTTAGCGGATATAAAGTTTTTTTAAGGAGGTAGTTAAGATGTTAGAAGGAGCTTTGACCGCCCTTGTCACACCGTTCAAGGACGGCAAAATAGACGAAGAGCCCTTGAGAGAGCATATTGAAAGGCAGATCGAGGGTGGCATTAACGGCCTTGTCCCGTGCGGCACGACCGGCGAGAGCGCGACTCTTACGCACGATGAGCACAGGCGCGTCATCGATATAACCGTCGAGACGGCAAAAGGGAGGGTCCCTGTAGTAGCCGGCACCGGGTCGAACTCGACCTCCGAGAGCGTAATGCTTACCGGGTTCGCCAAAGAGGCGGGCGCCGACGCGGCGCTCCTCATTACACCCTACTACAACAAGCCTTCTCAGGAGGGGCTCTTTCAGCACTATAAGACCGTCGCCGAAAGCGTAGATATTCCGATCGTACTATACAACGTTCCTAGCAGGACCGCTGTGAATATGACCCCTGAGACAACGGCGAGGCTCTCTGAGATCGACTCAATCATCGGCATAAAGGAGGCCACAGGCGACCTTGAGCAGGTAATCGAGACCATAAAGCTCGCAAGAGACGGCTTCATACTGCTCTCAGGAGATGACGCGGCAACCCTGCCTATCCTCAATGCCGGAGGACACGGCGTTATAAGCGTAACCTCAAACCTGGTGCCAAATGATGTCGCGAAGATGTACGAGGCCTTTAAAGAGGGGCGTGCTGAAGAAGCCCGGGAGATTCACGAGCGCCTTCTACCGCTAAGCTCCGCCATGTTCATTGAGACAAACCCGGTACCGGTTAAGACGGCGCTCTCTATGATGGGACTTATAAGCGAAGAGCTCCGCCTGCCGCTGGTCCGGATGGGTAAAGCGAATAAAGAGAGACTTGAGGGTGCGCTCAAGGAATACGGACTCATATAAAGGAGAAGAGAGATGATATCAATAGCCGTAGCCGGCGCCTGCGGAAGAATGGGCAAGGCGCTGATAAATGCGATCACAGAGGAGCCCGCCACAGAGCTCTCCGGGGCGCTTGAGAGACCCGGCCATGAACTCATTGGAAAGGACGCCGGAACTGTCTCCGGCATAGAGAAGCTGGGGGTAAAGATCAATGATACGGCGGAGAAGGCATTTAAAGAAGCCGAGACGATAATCGACTTTACCGCGCCGGAGGCGACCATGCAAAACCTGGAGCTTGCCTCGAAGATTGGTCTGGCGGCGGTTATCGGGACAACCGGGTTCTCGCACCAGCAACGCGACAGGATAAAGGAGCTTTCAAAGACCACCCGGATAGTGCTTGCCCCGAATATGAGCATAGGCGTAAATACGCTCTTAAAACTCGTCGAGGACGCGGCCGGTATTCTCGGCGACGCGTACGACGTCGAGATAATCGAAAGCCACCACAGGCACAAGAAGGACGCCCCCTCGGGCACGGCGCTTCGCATTGCCGAGGTCGCGGCCAAAGCGCTTGGCCGCGACCTTGACAAGGTCGCGGTATACGAGCGAAAGGGGATCATCGGGGAGAGAAAACAAACAGAGATCGGCATCCAGTGCATCCGGGCCGGCGATATAGTAGGAGACCATACTATAATCTTCGCGGCACCCGGGGAGAGAATAGAACTTACCCATAAAGCCCAGAGCAGGGACACCTTTGCAAAAGGGGCGGTCAAGGCGGCCGTCTGGCTCTCCAAAAAACCAAACGGGCTCTATGACATGCAGGACGTGCTCGGGCTTAATACCTAATATCTTGGAATTTTTTGACTCCTATCCCCTTTTCAGGTTATAATATAGCGCAATCCATACAATATAGCCTTTTTTCGCCTGGCTATGGAAAATAATCGCAGGTATCTATAGCTTGTGATACAATTTATGTTCCATATTATGAAAGGACCTTCAAAATGATCTTGAAAACTCTCTTTGCCCTGGCCTTGCTTTTAACGCTCGCCTTAATTAACCCGGCGACACGCAGCGCAGAGGCCTTTACCGGAGAGGCCTGCGGCTCGGACTGCACAAGCTGCCACAAACTTGATAAGGCTGAAGCCAATGTACTTCTCCAGACCGACAAGTTCAAGGCCACTGTAAAAGATATTCGCGTGAGCGCCGTTAAGGGGCTCTGGGAGGTAGAGCTTGAGACACAAAACGGTAAAACCGCTATTGTCTATATAGATTTCGCCAAGCAGTACCTTGTCGAAGGGCGCTTTACCGAGTTATCGAGAATTGGGGAACCACCGGAATTAAAGACGGTGGATGTTGCCTCAATCCCATTAGACGACGCGATAATCATGGGTAACCCCAAGGCAAAGAAGAAGATAATCGTATTCGACGACCCGGACTGCCCATTCTGCAGGAAGCTACACGTAGAGATAAAAAAGATGCTTAAAAGAAGAACGGATATAGCGGTCTACATCAAACAATATCCACTTCCAATGCACCCGAAGGCCTATGATAAAAGCAAGGCCCTTGTATGCGACAAGAGCGTGAAGCTTCTCGATGATGTCTTTAGCGGCAAGGAAATAGCTGACCCGACCTGCGAGACCGATGTAGTCGATAATAATATTGAGCTTGCCAGAAAACTCGGCATAGGAGGTACGCCCGCGATAATATTCCCGGACGGCAGGCTCTTACCCGGCTTTGTAAACGCGGATGTCCTGGAACAATTAATCGACAAAGAGGATATGGAGCCAGCGGGGAGAGTCGAACTCCCGACCAACTGATTACGAATCAGTTGCTCTACCACTGAGCTACGCTGGCCCTGAATCCAAAATGTTAAGCCAAAGAAACATCTTTGTCAAGGAGATAGCCGCGGTTTTATGGCACAAGAAACTACATTAAGTTTTATCGGAAAGGCCTACGGCAATGACAGAGAGTGCCAGGATAGACGATAATAAGGCCGTTGAGAATATACTGGCTATAACGACGGCTGTATCCTCAAGCCTTGAGATCTCGGAGATATTCACCATTATCGTCAAAAAGGTGGCCGAGGCGATGGGTGCGATCGACTGTTCTATCGTTATGATGGAAAAAGACGGTTGTGGGGGGACCGTACTGGAATCTTTCAAAGAACTTCCGACAAAGAACCTGAAACTCGATATAGAGAAATATCCCGAGATAAAAAAAGTCCTTGAGACAAGAAAGCCGCTCGCAATAACCAATATATCCGACCACCCTCTCATGCTCGACGTTCAAAGCTCGGTAAAAGAACTCTCCGAGATCAGCGCTCTGATCATACCGATTGTATTCGACGACCCGGATCTCGGGACAATATTTCTCAGGGTAAAGAGAGACGGAAAACCATTTAGCGAAAATGAGGTAAACCTCTGCCGCCTCGTGGCCGAGGCCTCGTTCTTCTCCCTGAAGAACGCAAACCTCTTCGAGACGATAAATAGAGAGAAGGAGAAGCTCAAGGAGATCTCCATATCAGACCCGCTCACCGGGATATATAACCATAATTACTTCTACAAGAGGCTTGAAGAGGAGTTCGGCAGGGCGTCGCGCTACGGAATGCCGCTCTCGGTGGTGATGATGGATGTCGACAATTTCAAGGAGATAAACGACACATTCGGGCACAGGATCGGTGACAAGGTCTTGAAGAAGATATCCAATCTCCTGAAAAGGAGTGTAAGAGCATCCGACCTTATCGCGCGCTACGGAGGCGAAGAGTTCGCTGAGATCCTCACCTATACCCAGAAAAACGGCGCCGCGGAAGAGGCCGAAAGGCTTCGGGCTCTCGTAAGCGAGCTTTCATTTGAAGAAGAGAATATAGACCTGAAGGTCACATTGAGCCTCGGGGTGGCGGAATATAACCCCGACAACATATCCAACTCGGGCGAGCTTGTAAACCGGGCCGACAAGGCCCTATACAAGGCAAAGAACGCCGGAAAGAACTGCGTCAAAGTAGACTGACCGCCCTCCCCACTTCCATTATTACAATCCAACGCTGCTCGTCACCTTTATCGCGCACAGGCTCCCGCACATGGTGCATACGTCGGAGTCCCCGGGTGCGCTTGAGTCCCTTAGCATCCCTGACCTTTCGGGATCGATAGAGAGCCTGATCTGTTCATCCCAATCCAGGGCCTTTCTAGCCGTTGCCATCTCTATATCGGCCGCCATACCCCTGCCGGTCTGCTTTACGATATCGCCCGCGTGGGCCGCTATGCGCGAAGCCATGACACCCTCTTTTACATCTTCGAGAGTAGGGAGCCTCAGGTGTTCGCTCGGGGTGACATAGCAGAGAAAATCCGCGCCTTCGCTTGCGGCAATGGCCCCGCCTATGGCGCTCGTTATGTGGTCGTAACCGGGGGCAATGTCTGTAACGAGCGGACCGAGCACATAGAACGGCGCGCCGTTACAGAGCCTCTTCTGGAGCATTATATTTCCAGCGATCTGATCCAGAGGCATATGGCCCGGCCCCTCTACCATCACCTGCACGCCCTCGTCGGTCGCCCTTTTTGTAAGCTCACCGAGTATCACGAGCTCTTCGATCTGGCCCCTGTCGGTCGCGTCCTTCAAACACCCGGGCCTAAGCCCATCGCCCAGGCTAAGGACCATATCATATTTCTTCGCGATCTTAACAAGGCGGTCGTACTCTTCATAGAGCGGGTTCTCAGCCTTATTATAGTCCATCCATTCGGCGGTCAGCGCTCCTCCTCGGCTGACTATACCCATTATACGCCCCTCGCGTCTTATGCGCTCTACACTCCTCCTGGTAACGCCGCAGTGGACCGTTATAAAGTCCACGCCCTCTGCGGCCTGCATCTCTATGACCTCGAATATATCGTCCGGCGTGAGCTCTACAAAGCTCTTACCCTTGTCCCTTGCCTCCATCGCGGCCTGATATATGGGCACGGTGCCGATTGGAACGCTCGACTGTGCGAGTATTGCCTTCCTGATGGCATTTACGTCGCCGCCCGTTGAGAGGTCCATCACCGCGTCGACCCCTGCTTCAATCGCGGCGTGTAGCTTTGCGAGCTCATCGGCCGGGTCGATAACATCCTGCGACGAACCTATATTGGCGTTGGTCTTGGTCCTTAGCCCCTTGCCTACGCCCAGAGGTTCGATATTCGTACGCCGGGTGTTCTTTGTAATGACTACCGTTCCGTCGGCTATGGCCTTGGTGAGGCACCTGGCATCGACCCCTTCACGCTCGGCCACCTCCCGAAACTCTTCGGTTATATTGCCCGCACGGGCCGCTTCAATTCTGGTCATGGCTCTCTCCTTTTATTTACGTAACTCTTTAATGATCCGCGCTGTACTCTCCTCTATATCCGGCGCTCCAAGTATAGCCGAGATCATCGCCGCGCCATGAGCGCCGTGGGCCCTCACCTCACCGGCCCTCTCCTTATTTATACCGCCTATGGCGAATATTGGTATCTTTATGCTCCGGCTGACCCGGGTGAGCCTCTCAACTCCTACCGGCTCTCCGTAACGGGCCTTACTTGGTGTCTGAAAGACCGGCCCGAATGTTATAAAATCAGCGCCTTCTCTCTCGGCGTCTTTTGCCTCCTCCAAACTATGAGTCGATACGCCGATAAGTAATTCCTCTTCTCTGGTGCCCAATAGCCCCCTCACATCTTTAACATCAAAGCCGTTTGAGGGGAGATGCACTCCGTCCGCGCCTGAGATAATGGCGACATCCACGCGGTCGTTTATAAAGAGCTTTGCCTTATAGCGTGAGGTAAGCTCCCTTAGCGCAAAAGCGACCTCCAGGAGTCTCTTGCCGCCAAGCCCCTTCTCTCTTAACTGAACAGCCTTTACGCCACCGGCAAGGGCCTCTTCAATACTCTTTAGAAACTTGCCCGTTTCACTTGTACCTGAAAGCCCACCCTCTGTAATTAGATAGAGATCAAAGCCCAGGCTCGCGTCCTTGTTCATGACACTTCAACCGGGGCTTTCCAGAGCCTCGCCTTCCAAATCATAAAACCCGCGACACCGATCATTACTGCGCTGATCAGTTGAGCGGTCTTCATAGGACCAAGCATCAGACTATCGGCCCTGAAAAATTCGACAAAGAACCTGCCCAAAGAATAGAGGACTATATATAGCGCGAACACAAATCCGTCTTTGGTCTCCCGCTTTCTCACCTTGAACCACAAAAAGCTGAATATGGCGAAATTCAAGGCCATCTCATAGAGCATTGCCGGGTGGAGCGGTATGCCCGGGAACTCCATTCCGGCAGGGCTAGCGAACGGAAAGACCACGCCCCACGCCATATCCGTCGGCAGACCAAAGGCGTCGCCGTTCATAAAATTACCGAAACGTCCTAGTGTCTGCCCCATTATAAGCACTGGCGCACTGGCGTCGGCCGCCTTCCAAAAAGGGACAGCGCGCCTCTTAAGGTATATCCATCCGCCGATGATACCGCCGATGATGCCGCCGTGGATAGCGAGCCCGCCGTGCCATATGGCGACTATCTCAGCAGGACTAGCGAGAAAATAGTCGAGCTTAAAAATAACGTAATAGCATCTAGCCCCAATGACCCCGCTTATGACCACCCACATGAGAAAGCTCGTCACCTCGTCATCCGCGAGCGCGATCGCTTTCCTCCTCACCTCGCTCTTCAAGAGAAAGGTCCCGATAATTATGGCCAGCACATACATAAGGCCGTAGAAACGGAGCTGAATAAATCCGTATTCAAAGAGTACCGGGTGCAAGGTTCATCTCCTACTCAAAGAGTTCAAAGAGCCTGAGTGTCGCTTGACTCGACACTATTCTATCAAACCTTCAATAGGGCTTGAGGCCGTGGCGTAGAGCTTCTTCGGTATCCTGCCGGATTTATAAGCGAGCCTTCCGGCCTCTACGGCGAGCTTCATGGCCCTTGCCATTGCCACGGGCTCTTTAGCCCCGGCAATGGCCGTATTCATAAGAACACCGTCACAGCCGAGTTCCATGGCCCTTGCGGCGTCGGAGGCCGTGCCGACTCCCGCGTCAACGATCACAGGCACTTTAACCGTCTCAAGTATTATCTTTATATTAAAAGGGTTCCTGATCCCCAACCCAGAACCGATAGGGGCGGCGAGCGGCATGACCGCGGCGCACCCTATATCTTCGAGTTTCCTTGCCATGATAGGATCGTCAAGCGTATAGGGAAGAACTGTAAAACCCTCCCCTACGAGTTTTTTCGCCGCGACAAGCGTTGCCTCGTTATCCGGGAAGAGAGTCTTCTCGTCGCCAATGACCTCAAGCTTTACGATATCGGTCTCGAGCGCTTCTCTCGCGAGCATAGCCGTCCTCACGGCGTCGTCTGCCGTAAAGCACGCGGCGGTATTCGGCAAGAGCGTATACCTTTCCCTGTCGATATGATCGAGCATCGATTCCTTTGTCCTGTCGAGATTCACCCTCCTTACGGCCACAGTGACGACCTCGGCGCCGGAGGCGTCGAGCGCCAGCTTCATCTCCTCATTGTCCTTGTACTTGCCGGTGCCTACCATCAGACGCGAGGTAAACTCATATTTCCCGACCTTAAAAGTATCCGCCATAATATATATCCTCCTCCCGATTTATCATTTAGAAGAACTCAACCGCCGCCGAACATGGTAATGATCTCGATTACATCGCCGTCAATTAGCGCGACCTCGCTGTGGCGGCTCCTTGGAACCACCTCCCTGTTCAGCTCGACAGCCGTACCCTTTGTCTCTATTTGAAGCTTTGCCAAAAGCGCCTCGATCGTAAGAGGCTCCTCGAAGAGCCTCTCTTCTCCGTTAATACGTAACTTCATAAATAGATACCTGGAAAATTAAAAGAAACGATCTCTCTTTCCCTCTTCAAGCTCCTTTAACTTCTCAAAAATACGCTCCTTTAAGAGCGGGTCTTCGACCCTGGAAAGAGCGTCGGTTATAGAGGCTTCAAAGAGGGCCTCGTTTCCGTTCGCCTTCTGGTCAAGGACAAATTCCTTCAGGGTCAATATGGCGTTCGCCTCGCAGAACTTCTCCATCTCCCCCGATGTTGTCGTCTCTGTAAAGCTCTCGCCGACCCTCCCCACGCGGTAGCAGGTGGTACAGAGGCTCGGCATGCCGCCCGCTTTTGCAATAGAGGCCATTACCTCCTCAAGGCTGCGGCGGTCACTTGTACTGAACTGCTCAAGCGCGGCACCCTTCTCGGCCCCGTACCCCCCGGGGGCGGTCGAACTCGACGCGCTAAGCTGTGAGGCCCCGGCCTCTATAAGCCTCGCTCTAAGCCCCTCAGACTCGCGGGTGGTCACCACGACCCCGGCCGTTGGAACGGCAAGCCTGTATACGCTGACGACTCGCTCCATCTCCTTGTCACTAACCGGCCAGGCGCTTTCCCTTATGGTCGAACCCTCGGCCGGTCTGAGCCTCGGCACCGATATGGTATGCGCGTGTGTTCTATATTTCTCAAAGAGGTGCTTTGAATGCGAAATAACAGCAAGTGTATCGAACCTGTAGTCGTAGAGCCCGAGCAATGCGCCTATGCCGACGTCGTTAAAACCGGCCTCAAGGGCATTGTCCATTACAGCGAGCCTTTTGTCGTAATCTCTCTTCGCGCCGCCCGGGTGGACTCGCTCGTAAGTCTCCCTGTGATAGGTCTCCTGAAAAGACTGGTAGAGCCCTGCGCCTGAGGCCTTTAAAAGACCGAACTCCTCTACGCTCATCGGCGGGGCGTTTACGTGGACTATCCTCATATTGGTATGCTTGTAGATGGCCGCTATGACCTCGACGATATAATCAAGGCCGCGCTCGGGGTCTTCGCCAAGGACCAGAAGGGCCCTCTTAAAACCTTTCGCCTCGAGAATAGCCGCCTCTTTTACGGCCTCATCCGGGCTTAGGGCCCTCCTCTGGACCCCCTTGTTGGCGCTCCTGAAGCCGCAGTATAGACAGCCGTTTACGCAGTAGTTCGTGAGATAGAGCGGGGCGAAGAGCACAACGCGCGAACCGAAGACCTTGTGCTTAACCAGCGCCGCGCATTTAGTTATAAGGCTATCGAGCTCTGCCCCTTCGGCCTTTAAGAGCAGTGCGGCCTCGCTAATATCAAGGCCGCGAAGCTCAAGCGCCTTACTGAGTATTTCCTCTACGACTCCCTTTGAAGGAGCGCTGGTATCATTAAGAAGTGATTCAATTTTTTTAGTCTCTACTATCATAGGTAGGTCCATAAAGAAGGTGAAAAACAAAAACCCCGCCGGGAAAACCGGCGGGGCGACTGAAAAAAGGGAGAAAAAACACGAAAGACAATCTCTTTTAGCCGCTTCCCTACGCTGGTATAATCCAGATCAGGTCGAAAGGGTCTTTCCTGTACAGAAACTCTCAGTCCCGAGAAGGGACTCCCCTAGCGATCACATAAGTTTGCTCGCGGAGATAATAGACTCCGCGACATCATACATCTTTTTATTCTCCTTTTGCGAATGCGACTGAAGAAGCTTGAAGGCGTCATCCTCGCTTATATTACATCTCTTCATAACTATGCCCTTGGCCTTCTCAATAACCTTCCTGGTCTCGATGGCGTCCTTTAAGTCGCTCACCTCGCTCTTAAGGCTCTGGAACTGGCCGTAGCGCGCGAGCGCCAATTTAATAGCCGGCTCAAGGTGCTTCTTGGTAATCGGCTTTACAAGATAGGCGAAGACACCGGCCTCCACGGCCTTTTCCGCTATCTCATCACTCGACATACCCGTAACAAGTATTATGGGAACCGACAACTTTGCCGAGATCTTGGAGGCCGCCTCTATGCCGTCCATCTCCGGCATCTTTACGTCCATAATAATGAGCGCGGGCACCAGGGCGAAGGCCAATTCCACGGCCTCCTTGCCGTTGGCGGCGGCACCCACAACGTCGTAACCCATCAGTTCAAGGTGCTGTTTAAGGCTCCTCCTCGTCTGGGTGTGGTCCTCGGCGATCAAAACGGTCTTTTTTACCGTTTCACTTTTCTTTGTCTTAGCCATGATTACCCAATAGAATAACTAAATTCTATGGCTATGGTCAATCTTTTTCTGTCAAAAGGCCTATTAAATATATTCCCTTTTCTCCGCCCTAAGCGTCATAAAGCGCTTTGCCCATGAAAAGACGGGCGATTGCCCAGTCTATAAAGAGGACGACTATGACAAAGAAGCCCAAGGAGGCCAGATAGAGCCGGTGTTCGAATATTACGTCCATAATGGGTATAAAGCTCGAAGTCGGTGAGAGCACGATAAAGAACCAGAGTATAAAGTACGAGGCTATACGCCCCCGCCCGCCCGCTCCCGCTCCCCTGGCCCCTTTGTCCACCGCATTTGCCCCCTCACCTCTAGCCGCCCGAAAGGCGCTCCGCTTGAAGAAAAAGAAGGCAACGGCTAAGATAGCGATAATGATAAGGAGCGAGACGATCGGCGGAGGTATGGCGTAAATGAGCCTTGTGCCCTCCCTGACATCAGGCGTGGCGAATAACGACCCTGAGATCGGGAAGTCGTAATCGATGGTCTGGTTCATTGGCAGGGCGAGAAGGACCATATAATAGGTAACTACATTTAACTCCGTCAAGAAATAGTGCTTTGGGCTAAGCCCCTCAACGCCGAATCCGGCGGTAGGTATCTGCTTAGGTTCTTTAACTTCTATCTTCTTTGCTCCGGCTTGTGGTTTCGTTACCGCTCTTTGAGAGTGGTCGGAGGTAGCCTTCGCCTTTACCGGCGCCTCTTCTTTTGCCTCCATGCCGCTTAGACCGCCAAGCGCGCTCACGGTCGTAACGGCAAAAAATATCAGGAGTATTGCCATTACCGCGTGTAGCGGCCACCTTTTAAGCCAGCCACCTGCCCCAATCTCTCCTCTACCACCCGCAAAATATAGGTCGAAGAGCAGGATCAGGGCCGGAAGTGTTACGGCAATCTCCTTTGAATAAAAGGCAAGCAGATAACATATTGGTACTACCGCATAGAGGAGCACCCTCTTGATCTGTACGCTGGACCTCAGGGCGAGGATAAAAAATATTAAAGCCAGGAGGCAAAAGAGGGCGGACAAGCTCTCCTGGCGCTGGGTGATATAGGTGACGGCCTGGGTCTGGACCGGATGGGCGGCAAAGAGAAGCGCGCTAAAGAGCGCTATACGCCTCGCCCTCTCCTTCAGACCGGGGATAACGGGAATTGCAAGAAATAGCATAAAATAGACGAGTATGGAGTTTATGGCATGTATGGAGATATTTACGATATGATAGCCCCTTACATCCATCCCCCCGAAGGCGTAATTAAGGGCAAAGGTCGCGCCCGTCACCCCCCTTTTCTGAGTAGTAAGTATGGAGAAAAGATTATCGAGGCTTCTTAATGCCCGGTTGCCTGTAACCTGCTTAAAGTCGTCGAGGTGAAAGGTAGAGTCAAGCGTATTCGAGTAGATCGCGGCCACAACCGCCGCAATGAAGAGAGAGGCCAGAATATGGGTGAGATAACCGGGGTAGGCTGCTTCGCTCGACCCATGTGAACGCATATCCGCTTAGCCCTTCTCAGACGGCTTTCGAGCCTTTGCCCTCTCAGGGGGCTTCCTGTCCGCTTGCGCCATAGTTTCTAACGCCTCTATTTTATCCTTTAGCATGGCGAGTTCCTGGATAAGGGCCTTGTTCTTATCATGAAATATGGAGATAACCACGGAGAAGTGCAAGAGGATCAGAAGGACGAATATAAAGGCGACAAAGAAGAGAAGCGAAGGCGCGTAGGCCACGCCCACAAAGATGGCCAGCTTGTCGAGAAGGCTCTTCCAGACAGAGAGGGTCGTCACGACAATTGAGAGCGATATCCACAGGACTGCGTACTTCTCCTTTAAGAGGTTACGCCTTATAAAGTCGATGACAAATATAAAGAGGATGAGACTCCCCAGAACCGCTATTATCTGCACGATCTGCATATAAAGAACCTTCCCTTACAGGCTACTTCTCGACCCGCCTCAAGAGCTCCACAAAGATAGCAAGGAGCACCTTTATCATATAATAGGCCGAACGCAGCGGCGTTATGGAAGAGCTCCCGCCCATCCTCTCCACCATGGTAACCGGTATTTCTACAATTTTAAACCCCTTCTTATGCAGCAACACCAGTACCTCGACCTCCGGGTAATCGTCGGGGTAGTTTGAGCAGTAAAACTCTATGACGGCCCTGTTAACGGCCCTGAAACCGGATGTGGTATCGGTGACCTTCTCTCTTACTATGGCGCTTACCACCTTTGAAAATATAGCGATGCCGGCCCATCTAGACACTGACGGCTTGTAGTCGCCTCTGCCCAAAAAACGGGAGCCGACTACGACATCGGCCGTTTTATCGATCAAGGGCTGGATAAGCTCCCCTATCTCGTGGGCGGGGTGCTGGCCGTCACCGTCAAACTGCACCGCTATCTCATAGCCGTTTGCCCAGGCGTACTTATAGCCTGTCTGCATGGTAGCGCCTATGCCGAGGTTGAACCTCTGGCAGAGCACCTTTACGCCCTCCCCCCTGGCTATCTCTATGGTAGCGTCATTGCTCCCGTCGTCCACGACCACGATATCGGCTTCAGGGGCCTCTTTCATTACCGACTTGATAACGCCGGCTATACACGACGCCTCATTGTAGGCCGGTATGATGACGATCGCCTTATTCATCGATGAAGAGCTCAAAAGACCCTCCCTCCGTGTGGGTCACAGGCGCTTACAAGTTGCCTGGAAACTCATATATTCAACCTTATTGGTGCCGAAGGGGGGAGTCGAACCCCCACAGGTTTTCACCCACTAGAACCTGAATCTAGCGCGTCTACCAATTCCGCCACTTCGGCATGGGAATAAATCTTTTTCTATTGCAAATGATTGTAAATCGGGCTATATTCAATCGAAATCTCATTGTTAAAAACGACTAGATTTGATAATTCATCAATAAAAAATATTCGCACACTAACTTTCTTTAGTCAATATATATTTATAGACTGAAAGGGACTTAAACCATGAAATTCTTTATAGATACGGCCAACATAGAGGAAATAAAAACCGCCCGCGACTGGGGGCTTTTAGACGGTGTGACCACGAACCCGACGCTGGTATCAAGAGAGGGCCGCCCCTTTGATGAAGTAATAAATGAGATATGCGAGGCGGTCGACGTGCCGATAAGCGCCGAGGCGGTTAGCCACACGGCTGAAGACCTCATAGCCGAGGCAAAGAAACTCGCGAAGATACATAAAAACATAGTCGTAAAGATCCCGATGACCATGGAGGGCATGAAGGCCGTAAAGGCCGTGAGTGCAGAGGGCATACATACGAACGTGACCCTTGTGTTCTCTCCCCTGCAGGCGCTTCTGGCCGCAAAGGCCGGGGCCACATATGTGAGCCCCTTTGTCGGAAGGCTCGACGACATCGCGAGCGACGGCATGGAACTCGTCCACCAGATACTCGCCATATTCGAGAACTACGACATGAAGGCCGAGGTAATCGTGGCGAGCGTGAGGAGCCCCATGCACGTCTTCGACGCCGCCATGGGCGGGGCCCATATCGCGACCATCCCGTTTAAGGTCTTAAGCCAGCTCTCAAAGCACCCGCTTACCGACATAGGGATCGAAAACTTCCTGAAGGACTGGGAAAAGGTCCCGAAATAGAAGGCTTTTTATCCTGACCGCACACCCCTTGCCATCCTTGAAAGAGCCTCAATACAGGCCGAAAAAGAGCCCTTGATCCATCAATATGGTGCGTATAATCGACAGTTACCGGCAAAAACCAAAAGGAGACTCTATATGAAGCCCTTGATACTGGCCCTTATTTTGACATTATCCATTGCTACTTACTCCAATGCTGAAACCAGAGCAAAAGTCAGCACCTCTAAAGAGCGTGTGGCCCTGGAGGTCATCGTCTACAATAATTACAGGGGGCAGGTCAAGGATACCCGTGTTGTAGGACTTGCCAGAGGGGGCGGAGAGATCAGCTTCGTAGACGTTGCGGCACATATAATTCCCCCGAGCGTCAACGTCACCTCCCTCGAGGGCCGGGGCGGCTTCAAGATCCTTGAGCAAAGCTTTGCCTATGACCTTTCAGAGCAGAAGACGCTCATGGACCGCTACATAGGGCACGAGGTAAAGCTCATCGAGTGGAACGAGTACCAGGACATACGCGTTGAAACCAAGGCGACACTGCTATCTAACGAATACGGGCCGATCTACAGGATAAAAGGCGAGATACACCTGGCCCATCCCGGACGCGTAGTGCTCCCCGAGAGTGTAGCTTTGACCCTGAAGCCGACCCTTACGTGGACATATGGGAAGGGCGGCAGGATGAAAGAGACGCTCCTGACCTCGTACCTTACCAGCGGGCTTAACTGGGTAGCCGACTACACACTGGCCGTAAGCTCAGATGAGAAGAAGGGCTCGATATCGGCCTGGGCCAGCGTAAGTAACTATAGCGGAGCCACTTACAACGATGCAGAACTCACACTTGTTGCCGGGGATGTCGCCGTCACAGAGGGCTCTCTCTATGAGATGCAATTTTCAGACGTGGTCAGAAAGCGCGCATATGCGCCTGAACCCGGCGTCTCTGCCGGGCCTCTGTTCGAGTACCATGCCTATGAGATCAAGGGAGAGACCACGCTTAAGGACAAGGAATCGAAACAGCTCTCGCTCCTGAGCGCGGACGGGATAGGCATTAAAAAGGCATATACAGTCAGAAACACGGCCGATAGATACCAGCCCCTGAGAAGCGGCGCTAAGAGGGATGAGAAGGTCGAGATATCATTCAAAATAAAGAACACAACCAAGAACGGACTGGGCATGGCTCTTCCAGCGGGGACAATGCGCATCTACAAAGAGGAAGGTGACAGCTCAAGCTTTATAGGCGAAGAGATGATAGGCCATACCCCTGTAGGCGACACACTTGAGATAAAGGCCGGGAGCGCCTTCGACATACAGGCCAAGCGGACATATAAAGATTTCAAGAAGCTTTCCTCGTGGCTCACCGAATCGACCTGGGAAGTCACCATAGAGAACCGTAAAGAGGAAGAGGTGACCGTCTCAGTACTTGAGAGCGTCTTCGACATTAACAAGAGCTTTCGTGTGCTTGAAAGCTCTGAAAAGTATACACTGCCCGACGCCTCCACCATAAAGTTCGACGTAACCATACCCAAGGGCTCAAAGAAAACCATTACCTACAAGATAGAGCAGGACAGCAGGTAGGGCGGCCTCTCTATTTAAAGCTTAAGCGCCAGAATAAGGATCACTGTGCCAAGATCAAGAGAAGAGATAAGAAGGTTTATGGGTGAGGAGGCCTCAAGGCCCGTCTCCTTTAAGGAACTCACCCGTATGCTCAATATTGCCAAGCCCGAGCGCGAGGGGTTCAAGAGCCTTCTAAAAGAGATGGTCGCCGACGGGAGCCTCATAAAGATCAGGGGAAACCGCTACGGGATACCCTCCAAGATGAACCTCGTGACCGGCCTCTTTGAGGCCCACCCGAGCGGCTTCGGCTTCGTCACCCCCGAGGGCAGCGAGAGGAAGGGCGCTGACGACCTCTTTATAGGACGAAACAAAAAACGCGGCGCCATGCACGGCGACCGTGTGGTAGCCCGCATTGAAGGTGTCTCAAGAGAGGGGAAAAAAGAAGGAACGATAGTACGCGTTCTTGAGCGGGCAAACAGGAGCGTTGTCGGAGAATTCGTTAAACTAAAGGGCGTGTCGATCGTAAGGCCATCAGAAAAGCGGCTGACTGACGAGATAATAATCCCGCCGCGCTTAAGCCTGGGCGCCCGCACAGGCGATATAGTCGTAGCTGAGGTTACCAAATGGCCCTCCAGGGAGAACGCGCCCACAGGCAGGGTCACTGAGCTCCTCGGCGCCCAGGACGACCCGGACGTTGAGATCGACATACTCGTTAGAAAGTACTCTCTCTCCATGGGCTTCCCGGCTTCCGTTGAAAAAGAGGCGGAGCGGATCGCGCTTGAAGTAGACGAGAGCGAGCTCGCCGGCCGCACGGACCTCCGCGATAGACAGATAGTTACTATCGACGGCGAGACGGCGAAGGATTTCGACGACGCCGTGGGAATAGAGAAGACCAGGGACGGCTATACGCTTCTCGTTTCCATTGCCGACGTGAGCCACTATGTCCGGGAAGGTTCATTGCTGGACTCTGAGGCCTTTAAGCGCTCCACAAGCGTTTACTTCCCGGATCGCTGTATCCCCATGCTCCCAGAGCGGCTCTCAAACGGTATATGCTCGCTTAAACCGAAGGTCGACCGCCTGACTATGACGGCCGAGCTGGAATTCGACCTCAAGGGGAATCTAAAAAAGAAGCGGATCTATAAGAGCGTAATAAAGAGCTACAGAAGGCTCACCTACACCGAAGTGCGCGATATTCTCGCTGGCAAACTAAATGCCAACGACCCGGCTTTGGAAAAAGCTCTCCGCCTGATGGAGGACTTAAGCAGGCTTCTTAACGAGAGGCGCTTTGAGGAGGGCTCAATAGATTTCGACCTGCCTGAGCCGCAGATCATAATCGACATCGAAGGACGGATCGAGGATATAGTTCGCTCAGAAAGGAATATCGCGCACCGCCTCATAGAAGAGTTCATGCTCGCGGCCAACAGGGCCGTTGCCGACGAATTCTACTCAAAAGAACTCCCGCAACTCTACCGCATACACGCCAAGCCAGATATAGAGCGCATAAACGCCTTTAGCGAATTTGTCGCTGGCTTCGGCTACCACGTTAAGCAGGTAAAAGACCCCTCGCTCATAACCCCCAAGATGCTGCAAAAGATCCTTAAAGGATGCGAGGGCAAGAGTGAAGAAAAACTCATAAACCACGTTCTCTTAAGGAGCATGAAGCGCGCGGAATATAGCCCGGAGAATTCCGGCCACTTCGGCCTCGCCTTCAAGGACTACACGCACTTCACCTCGCCGATAAGGAGATACCCCGACCTGGTGGTGCACAGGCTCACAAAACTCCTTATCGAGGGTATATACTCAAAGGCGGAGCAGAAAAGGGTCGCCCCGGGCCTTCCCGAGATCGCCCGGCAGACCTCAACGCTTGAAAGAAACGCCATGGAGGCCGAAAGGGAGATAGTCGACCTGAAGAAGGCCCAGTTCATGAAGGCCAAGGTCGGAGAGAGCTTCGAGGGATTTGTTTCCGGGGTAACCGGCTTCGGCGTATTTGTGGAACTAAAGGAGTACTTTGTCGAGGGGCTCGTCCATATCTCGAACCTGACTGACGACTACTACATATTCGACGAGCCGCGCCATCGCCTTATAGGTGAGAGCACCAATAAAGGCTTTAGCGTAGGTGACGATATAACTGTTATAATCGAAGGCGTTGATATCGCAAAGAGACAGATCGACATGAAGATCGCCAAAGAAGACAATGAAAAGAAAAGAGCGCCCGAGATGAGACGGCGCAAAAAAAGATCAAAGAAGGGCTTTCGCAAATGAAGGTCATCAAAGGCAAGGCAAAACAAAAATTTAAAGATACGGTTCTCACACTCGGCAACTTCGACGGACTCCATCTCGGCCATATAAAAATATTAAAGTTGGTCTCCTCAAGGGCCAGGGCCCTTGGGGCAAAAAGCGTAGTCTACACTTTCGACCCCCACCCTTTAAAGGTGGTGGCGCCGGAGAAGAGCCCGCCCCTCATGCTGACCGTTGAGGACAAGGCCCGCCTGGTAGAGGCCTTCGGCATCGACTACATGATAGTCGCCGAATTCACCAAGGGGTTCGCGTCAAAGGACCCGCGCGTCTTCGTAAAGGAAGTACTTGTCGACTCATTAAGCGCGAGCGAAGTGATCGTCGGCCACGACTACGCCTTTGGCAAAGGTAAGCGCGGCACGACAGCTTTCCTAAAGAAACTCGGCGCTGAGTTCGGCTTCAAGGTTACGGTAATCGAACCCTTCCGGATGGCGGGCAAGGTGGTCTCAAGCTCCAGGGTGAGGGCCGAGGTCAAAGGCGGAAGGCTAAGGAGTGCGGCAAAACTGCTGGGGCGGGACTTCTCCATAAGGGGCACTGTGGTTCGCGGTACGGACATCGGACACGCGCTTGGCTTTCCGACCGCCAACATCCGTCCGAAGACCGAACTGATACCAAAGAAGGGCGTATATGCCGTACGCGCGGAGATTGACGGCAAGACCGTAGACGGTGTAGCCAATATCGGCATTGCTCCGACCTTCGGGGGCAAGGAGCTCTCTATCGAGATACATCTCCTGGATTTTAAAAAGGAGATCTACGACAAGATTATGACCGTGGCCTTTATAAGGAGACTAAGGGGCGAGAGGACTTTTAAAAATAAAGAGGCGCTCGCAAGCCAGATCGAGAAGGATATCGCGCGCGCCAGAAGGCTTCTTTAATAAAATCGGCTTATTTGATACACTAGGATAATGTTTACTTCGAAAACAAAGTTAATAGCCATCTTCGGAGATCCTATTGAGCACACGCTCTCGCCCGCGATACAGAACGCGGCGCTCATGGAGCTTGGGCTCGACATGGTCTACATGGCGTTCCACGTTCCCCCCGATGGGCTTAAGGGAGCGATAGAGGCCGTGCGCACGCTCGATATGGCAGGCGCGAATATCACCATTCCGCACAAGGAGAGCGTAATAGAATTCCTCGACGAGCTTTCAGAGGACGCCAAGAGCATCGGCGCTGTCAACACGATCGTCAACAAGGACGGCAGGCTCGTTGGGCATAATACCGACGGCGCTGGATATCTAAAAAGCCTCACGCTTGAGACGGGCCTTGATTTAAAGGGCAAGAATGTGGTCCTGCTCGGCGCCGGAGGTGCGGCGAGGGGCATCGTCTCGGCTATTCTAGGCGCGGGGCCGGCGGCTCTAACCATTGCGAACAGGACTTTAGAGAAGGCAGAGAGGCTCGCCTCGGACTTTAAGGAAAAGGCCGGGGTGGAAATAAAGTGCTCTCCGATAGAAAAGGAGCCGCTTTTGCCGTACATTCAAGAAGCCGATCTTTTGATAAACTCAACGAGCCTCGGCATGGGCGCGAAGGTGCCGTTCAATACACTTGTGCTCTCGCTCGACAAGTTGCCGAAAGAGGCCATCGTCTCCGATATCGTCTATAAGCCGCTCGACACGGCGCTCTTAAAGAGCGCGAGGAGGGAGGGGCTTAAGGTCCACAAGGGGCTCGGGATGCTGATACAACAGGGCGCTATCGGCTTTGAACTCTGGACAGGACACGCGGGCCCGATAAACGTCATGACAAAGGCCGCCCTCGAAGCGTTAGATATCAAATAACCCTAATCCCGGAGTATACCCTCTACAGATGAAGATAGTCTTTATAGCGGACAGCCACTTAAAGGGACTTGGCGACCCGAACCAGGAAGCGCTCTCTATCTTCCTTGACGGCCTCTTCGGCATAGACAAGCTCATCATACTCGGCGACTTCTTCGACCTGTGGATCGGGCTGAACGACGTCGTATATCAACAGTACAAGCCTG
The DNA here is from genome assembly GCA_965372515.1 of uncultured bacterium. Classification (GTDB taxonomy): domain Bacteria; phylum Desulfobacterota; class GWC2-55-46; order GWC2-55-46; family JAJCZF01; genus CBDVCO01. Next base: position 54,956 of record CBDVCO010000002.1, read on the forward strand.
TACTTAAAAAGCTCTTCGCCCTTAGCGAGAGCGGGGTGGAGCTTATCTACATCGAGGGGAACCACGACTTCCATATGGGGCCGTATTTTACCGAGACCTTAAAAGCCAAAGTCTATCCGGAGTCCTGCGGCCTGATGCTAGACGGTAAGCGCATCTACATGGCCCACGGCGACACCATAAATATGACAGCCGGTTACGCAATACTCCGCGCAATGCTAAGAGGACCGATCCTGAAATTCTTTAGAGCGATTATCCCGCCGCCCATGGCGTGGAATATAGGAAAGGCCATGTCAAAGGGAAGCAGAAGCTATGGAAAAGGAAACGAAGAAACCGCGATCATTACGGAGAAAGCGCATAAGATTTTCGCGAAAAAGATACTCGCCGATGGATTCGACGGGGTGATACTCGGCCACTCGCACGCGGCCGGGGTACACAAGAATATGCTCGAAGGCTCGCCTGGGTTTTACGCGAACCCTGGCGGCTGGATGAACGACCATACCTTCCTCGTCTATGAGGACGGGGAATTCAGCGTAAAGAACTACATGGCGCGCTCGGATTCAAAAGGGCCGGAGCAATAGGACTAAATGACAAAAAAAGGGCGGGGGCCCGAGGCCCCCGCCCTTTAAACATTAACCTCTTAGCTATTTAATCGTAAATCATATCTTATTACCCGTTCTTCAGTTTGCTCTGCCACGCGACCCTTCCTATAAAGAAAGGCCCCATACGCTCTATATAAGTGGATGTCTGCTTTGTGGCGCGCATGGTCTGCACAAGGGCGGATAGAGGGTGGAGGTCCTTACCTATAAGGCCGATCACAAAATCGTTGTCGTTCTTATCCAGACCATGGCAGGCGAGCCTGATGTCATGGCCGAGGTCCTTCTCCCCGAAGGCGCGCCCGATCATGCCGTGCTCCATCAGTATGCCCATCTGCTCCTCTTTGGACAAGAGAGCGAACTCGCCCTTTCTCTTTAGCGGGTAATATACGGCCCACGGCCACGCCGGGTTGAGCACCGTCCTCGGAGAGCGGTCAATAAGCCAGTCTTCGAGCTTCTTCTCATGACCTATGGCGTATGTCCTGCCGAACATGGAGTACTCCGGTTTAAGCGTTAATGAAGCGAAGGGTCCCTCCTTGAAGAGTTCTGCTGCTTCATCGACGAAAATATTCGGGTCCTCATGCATGGTGAGCACACCCACACCGTACGGGTCGTTCATATCTTTATAGAGCACGCAATCGAAACCGCTATCCTCGAGGCCCTTAATGAGGGCAGTCGAATCGCGGCAATCGCCAAAGGCAAGCAACTGCATATAGAGGCGCCTATCTGACTTTTGCCTCTCCCCATCTATAGTCGCGCCCTTCTCGCTTATGTCGGTCAGGGCGTCGAGATCCAGATCGAAATCCATAAAACCTCCGCTGAATTTATAAAGTCAAAGATCTAAAAGGCCTGAAAACGACTATTCGCCTCCACTTGCCTTCTTCTTTTGTGCCTCACGCTTCGCGTCACGGGCCTCTCTGGCGGCGTCGGAAGGCTGGTATGTGCAAAAGGGCTCTTCGTCCATATAGTTATCGGTGAAGGCGAAGGCCCTGGCCCTGCACCCGCCGCAGACACTTCGGTACTCGCAGTAGCCGCACCTGCCGTTATAGTCGTCCCACGCGCGCATCTCCTTGAAGACCTTGGAGGTATCCCAGATCTTACTAAAGGGTTCTTTACGAATATCACCGCACTCCTCGTCGAGAAAGCCGCATATCTGCACCTTGCCCTGATGGCCGACAAAGGCGAAGCTCTGGCCTCCCATACAGCCCTTGCTCATGGCGTCGAGGCCGTGCGTCTCGGGCGTTACCTTAATACCCTTCTCCTTCTCGCCCTGCCTGAAAATCCTGTAGTAGTGAGGCGCGCATGTGGGCTTGAACTGTATCGGCACCTTATCGCGCATATCGTAGAACCAGCCAAGGGTCTTCTCGTAGTCCTCGGGGCTTATTTCCTGATCCTTCAGGTTAGCGCCCCTGCCGGTCGGCACAAGGAGGAACGGATGGTGCGCCTTTGCGCCGAGCTTTATGACGAGGTTCAGGATATCCTCCAGTTCGTGGAGGTTGTGCTTCGTGATGGTGGTATTTACCTGAAACTCGAGCCCCACCTTGTTCGACATCTCTATGGCCTGCATAACGCTAGCGAACGCGCCGGGCTCACGGCGGAAATTATCATGGCTCTCGGCCGTGGCGCCGTCGATCGAGTAGCTAACGCGCATTATGCCGACGTCCTTTATCCTCTGGGCCGTCTCCTCGGTAATAAGAAAACCGCAAGGGGCCATTACCGTCCTGAGCCCCAGCCCAACGCTGTGCGCGGCTATTTCCCAGATGTCGTCCCTTAGCATAGGCTCGCCGCCTGTGAGTATCATTATCGGCTTTGAAAATGAAGCGACGTCATCGAGAAAATCGAAGCTCTCCTTGGTGGTAAGCTCGTTTGGATAGGGGCCGAATCTTGCCGCGGCCCTGCAGTGTATGCAATTAAGGTTACAGCTTCTGGTCAGCTCCCAGGCTATAAGCCTCGGTGTCCAGACCTTCTCTCCTTTAAGCGAACCCGGATGCGAGCCGCCCGGGTGTCCTCCTCCGCCTTTCGGTATGTGAGGCGGGTGTCCGCCCCCCCCGCCCCCCCCGCCCGGCTCGTCGGGGTT
>CBDVCO010000003.1:0-53644 GCA_965372515.1 uncultured bacterium
CTATCTCTCTGGTGGCGAGCTTTTTTATATCATAGTTGTCAATATGATCCGGCGCACCGTGGTCGCACTTAAGCCCTAATATCTGATTGAAGTCGCAGTCAAATAGCGAGCCGTCGTAGCCAACGGAAACTAGCTCGCGGCACATGACATTACCGGCGGCCATCGGGTTAAACGTTTGTGCAAGCCGGCCCATGTAGCCATCGAGCTCTCCAGAGCTTACCAGAGAGTCCTTGAACCTGCCGAGCGGCATATTTGTAATAGTAAAGAGGTTTGTAAAGCTTAGTCCATAACGCGTGGTAAGTTCTCTTCTGTAGTCCTCTTGAAGATCGGCCTGAGACGGCGGCAGGTTCAAACCAACGGGATTATAGACGAGGTTCAGAACGAGCCCCGTACCCTCTACGCCGTAGCCCACGGCGTTTAATCTCTTTAACGCGGCAATAGAAGAGTCGAAGACACCCGTGCCCCTCTGTTGATCGACATTCTCCTCAAGGTAGCAAGGAAGCGACGCTATCACCTCCACCCCGGTTGAGGCGAAAAACTCCGGCAGGTCCCGGGAGCCCTCTTCCATTAGAACCGTCAGATTAGTACGCGTCTTGACATTGAGGCCAAGTGACTTAAGGCGCTCGACGAACCACCTGTAGTCCGGGTGCATCTCCGGCGCGCCGCCGGTGATATCAACGCACTCTATCGAATTATCCTCCAGCGCCAGCGCCTTAAGGCAAGAGGCCATAACCTCCCTACTCATGACCTCAGCTCTGGTTGGCGATGCGGAAACATGACAGTGCGCGCAAGCCTGGTTGCATCTAAAACCCACATTGACCTGCAGCGTCTTTATGGACGTGGAGAAGAGCGGGTATAGCCCCCCATCCTTCAGCGTGTCGTCGAAACTCTTTATCTTTGCCTCAGTCACTCTTGCCTCCTTACTCCGAAGAGCTCCCCAAGGGGGCGGGTTACGCGTTTGCGCTCCTCAGGTTTTGAGTACCTGACGTAGGCCATACCTAAGCAGGCTACGATTATGCCCGCGATAAGGTCGTAGATCAGGTCCCACATCGTATCAGAGAGCCCCTTCTGCGCGGTCGTATCAAAGAAGATATCGACCGCATACTCCAAAATCTCCCAGATCGAGCCGACAAACATGGCGAATGTCACGGTAAAAAAACCCACGAGAGGGATCGATAGGCGGAGCTTCTTCGTATAATGGAGCGTATAGACTATCATAAATGCCAAGAGAGAGATGACAGCCGTACTAAAGAGGTGCAGTATCACATCCCACGGCGCAAAACGTTCGTAGAACATCAGCAGCTCGCCGAGGAACATATGAAGGAATATGGCGAGCGTGATAAGAAGGTCGAGTTCAAAGGGCAGCGTTATGTGATAGTTCCTCTCCACAACGGCTGGTACGAAACTCACGACAATAGCCGCAAGGGTTGCGAGCGCGAATGGATAGTCGCCTATATATATCTCATAGGGCAGCATGGAAAAGAGTATTAGCTTCATGAGCCATGATATGGCCGTACTTATACTGACTCTTTCCCTGCTGGTATTCATCTTTGTATTATCTTATAAAGGAGGCCCGATTGACAGGGCTTTTTATATAAAAAAAATAGCCTTAGAAGAGGTCAAGCTCTTCCTTCTTCTTATCCTTAGTAGCCTTTTCCTCAGGCTCTTCTTTGGCTTTGGCTTCGGATAGGCGCTCGCCCGCCTCTTCCCCGGCAGGAGAGAAGCCCTTAAAGAGATACCTCCCCATCATCCTGTGATAGGCCGTCCACCTGGTCTCTCCCTTATCGTCCTTTATATAGCGCTGGGTCGCCTCGACCTTTGCGTCGAGGTCGTCTATAAAGGAGAGAATGACCGCCTCAACGGTCATTGGCACTTTGGGCGAGCCGAACTCAAGAACGCCGTGGTGGCTCAAGACCATATGCTTCATAAGTACGGCCTTCTCTTCGGGGAAACCGTCGATATCCCTTATTATCTCGTCGATCATCGAGGCCCCTATGGTTATATGGCCGAGCAGTTGTCCGTCGTCCGTATAGTCGAACGACCTCTTGTAGGAGAGTTCATGTATCTTTCCTATATCATGGAGTATTACTCCGGCCAAAAGCATATCACGGTCGATATTATCGTAATGAGAGCTTACGAACTCGGCGAGCTTTGCTACACTTAGCACATGCTCAAGAAGACCGCCCAGGCGGTTATGGTGCATTCCCTTGGCCGCCGGGGCGAGCTTAAATAGCTCGACCACACCTTTGTCCTCGGCAAAGAGAGAATCGAAAAAGCCCCTGATATCGCTATCTGTCATTGACGAGATGATCTCAGTAAGGTCGGCGAACATCTCGTCGGGCTCTCTTTCGGTAGAGGGTAGAAAGTCCCGTAAGGTATAGCGGTCTTCGGGCAGGGCCGCTATTGCCGAGATATTGACCTGAAGCCCTCCCTGATAAGAGACTGCAAAGCCCTCCACCCTGCATACGTCGTCCTTATTGAAGTTTGCGGCCGCCGCGTCGGCATTATCCCAGACCCTGGCCTCCACCTCGCCGGTCGAGTCCATAAGCCTCGCCATTATATAGGGCTTGCCGCTCTTACCGACAGCCATATCCTTGCGTGTAACGAGGAAGTTGCCTTCCACCTTTGTCTTCTCTCTGATATCATCAACTTTCAAGCTCTTTTTTCCTCCCTGGCAAGAAACCACCTGACATATCTTTCAACGCCCTCTTCTATGCCGACCTTTGGCTCGTACCCGATAAGACGGCGCGCCTTTGATACATCCGCGTGTGTAAGCGGCACATCCCCCGGCGCCGCGTCGAGATATTTGATCCTGGCCTTCTTGCCCAGTTTATCCTCTATAATTGAAATAAGCCCCGAAACATCTATGGTCCTGGAGCCGCCGATATTTATTATCTCGTATTTAAACGGCTTATAAATAGAGGCCATAACGCCGTCTATAATATCCCCAATATAGGTAAAATCCCTTATAGCCGAACCGTCGCCGTAAACCTCCATCTCCGTACCGTCGTATATGGACCTCGTAAATTTAGCCACCGCCATCTCAGGGCGCCCCGCCTCGCCATAAACAGTAAAGAAACGCAGACAGGTTATCGGCAGGTCGTAGAGGTGTGAGTATGTAAAGCACATAAGCTCCCCGGCCCTCTTGGTCGAGGCATAGGGGCTTATCGGCATGGTAATGGGGTCATCTTCAGAAAATGGTGATTTACTGTTCAGGCCGTAGACCGAAGAGGAGGCGGCGAAGACAAAATTCTTCAAATCTCGTCCCTTGATCGACTCAAGGATATTCAGAGTGCCGAGGCAGTTGACCTCTTCATAGAGGATGGGCTCTTCTATCGAGGGTCTCACCCCCGCCCTCGCCGCAAGGTGGCAGACGACGTCGGGCTCTGCATCGTCGATAGCCAAACGTAGCGAGCCCAGGTCCCTGATGTCCAGCTCATAGAGCGTGAAATTCGGGTTTGAGAGAAAAGGCTCTATATTCTCCCTCTTGAGCGCCGGGTCGTAGAACGAGTTAAAGTCGTCTATGACCGAGACCTTCTCGCCGCGTTCAAGAAGGGCGCTAACGAGATGAGAGCCTATAAAACCTGCCCCTCCTGTAACGATTAAGTTCATAGGGAGAAACTACCATAGATTCAAAAAGAAGGTCAAGCTGTATGGGTATGCGGATCGAACAGCTGGAGGATCAGGGGGGGGGCAGCCGTGCCTATTATTGCCCATCCGGCGAAAACCTGTTAAAATCAACTTATGGGCTACGCCTATCTGGATCATATCTCGGACATTGGCATCAAGGCCAGTGGTGAAAGCATGGAGGAGGCCTTCAAATGCGGCGCCGAGGCCGTGCTGAATATCTTCTTTGACACAGAGACGATAGGCGACGAGATAAGCGTCATTATTAAAGCCCTGGCCCCGGCCCCTGATCTCCTCTTTATCGAATCCCTAAACGAGCTGATATCCATTCAGGACAGGGAGTCTCTCGCGCTAAAGTCCATAAGGAACGTTCAAATTAAAGAAGGAACGAAAGGCTTCTCATTCACTGCATCGGCATACGGGGAGAGCTTTAACCCGGACAAACACACGGTCAAGTGCGAGGTCAAGGGCGCGACCTACTCAGGGCTCTCCTATGAAACAAAGAAAGGTATCCACACATTCACCTGCGTGGTGGACGTCTAAGGGGGACATTATGATAGAAATCCAAAAGATCGACGACTATCTCTATGAGATCACAAAGACCGGCGATATGCTGGTTCCCGGCCGCATATACGGAGACGAGGAGACCATCGAGGGGCTCTTAGAGGAGGCCGAGCATAGAAAAGGGGGCGCCTTTACCCCGGCTCTCGTTCAGGTCATGAACGTGGCCACGCTGCCCGGAATTGTCAAGGCGTCTATTGCTATGGCCGACATACACCCGGGCTACGGCTTCGCCATCGGCGGGGTCGGGGCCTTTGACATGGAGACAGGCGTGGTAAGTGTCGCCGGGGTGGGCTTCGACATAAACTGCGGGGTCAGGGTCTTAAAGACCGGGCTCACCAAAAAAGAGGTTGAGGTGAAGTTGGTGGAACTCTCGGACAGGCTCTTTCGCGACGTACCCTCGGGGCTCGGCTCAAAAGGGGATATAAAACTCGACGAGCGGGCCATCAACGCCGTCCTCGTTAATGGAGCCGAAAAGGTAATAGAGATGGGCTACGGCCTCCCCGAAGACCTCGACTACATAGAGGACCGCGGCAAAGTAGAGGGCGCGCTTACGGGTAACGTCAGCCACAGGGCCAAGGAGAGGCAGTATAAGCAAATAGGCACGCTAGGCTCAGGCAACCATTATCTTGAGGTCCAGTGGGTCGAGGAGATCTTCGATCCCGAGGCGGCAGAGGCCTACGGACTATTTAAAGACCAGATAGTCGTGGCCATCCACTGCGGCAGCCGCGCTCTCGGCCACCAGATAGGGACCGATTATTTGAAGGTCCTAGAGGCCGCAAGCAGGAAGTACAATATCCCCATAAGGGACCGTGAGCTAGTATGCGCGCCGATAAATAGCGAGGAGGGCAGGCAATATCTCGGCGCGGTCAGGGCCGGGATAAACTGCGCCTTCGCCAATAGGCAGGCAATAGCCCATCTGGTGAGGGGCGCATTTAAGAGGACATTCGGCGTAGAGGAGAGGGAACTCTCTCTGCTCTACGACGTCGGCCACAACACCTGTAAGGTAGAGAGCCACCTTGTGGACGGTATAGAGAAGGAAGTGCTCGTTCACCGCAAGGGCTCGACAAGGGCCTTTGGTCCCGGCCGAAAGGAGCTTCCCAAAGCCTACAAGGACGTAGGCCACCCTCTCCTTGTCGGGGGCACGATGGGCACGGCGTCTTATATACTTCGCGGCACGGAAAAGGGCATGCAGGATTGTTTCGGCAGCGCGGTGCACGGGGCCGGGAGGGCGCTCTCCAGGATGAAGGCCAAGAAGAGATGGCGCGGGCGAGAAGTGATCAAAGAACTTAAGGAAAAAGGCATAATCATACGCTCAAGGAGCATGTCCGGTGTCGCCGAAGAGGCGCCCGGCGCCTATAAGGATATAGAGAATGTGGTCAGGATCATAGACGGCAGCGGGGTGAACAGGAAGGTAGCGAGGGTAAGGCCGCTTATCTGCGTTAAGGGATAGAGTATTGCACTACCTTATCATACGGCCCATAAGCGAAGACCCCGCACAGATCGAGCCCTCGCTCGACCGTCTTGAAATTATCACCGGGCTCGACAAGCATACCCTGAAACAAAAGTTCCTGGGAAGCGCGCTAAATCTCTTAAAACACCACTCTGAGCGCGGGCCCCTGGAGGATATCTCAAAAGAGCTCTCAAAGGAGGGGATAAATTCAATAGTCGTCAGCAAGGACGAGCTAAGGAGGCCTGAGAAGTCGGTAAGGGCGGCGAGCATCGATATTGGCTCAGACCATATCGAACTCATCTCAAAAGACGGAAATCCGCTCTTAACAGTAGATAAAGATCTCGACTGCCTTATCGTCATCTCGTGTAAGGGTTTCAAGAAGATAAACACAAAAGAGATGGCACGCCATGTCATGCGCTTTACAACGCCCATGAGCCCCGATGAAAGGCTAAAAGATATTTGCCTTAACCAGCCGGTCATGGAGATCTATTCGAGCGGCTCTGATAGGCCCATAAGGATAGAAGGCACGAAGTTCAACTACTCCACCCTGGGTGAGAGAAACCGAAATTCCACTGCGCTTAACTTTAAGATCATACTTGAGCTGATCTCAAAGCACTCGAAGAAGGTCATTATCGAGACCGGTTTCGGCGAGAACAGCCTGCCGTTCCTGAACTCGCTTGATAATAAAGATAGCGAGAGGGCTTTCAGGGACTTTGGGGTCTATTCCTTCATGGTAAGCCTTGCGCACCAGAGGGGCATCTTTCAAAGCGGGGGCGACATGGGAATAAACGGACTTATCCCCCTACCCCTTCTGGACGACCTCACCTCGATATTCTGGGCGGGGCCCGGCAGAGCGGGCGGCAAAACAGGCGGCGCAAAGGAGAAAGACCCGGAAAACGACGAAGAGAAAGATGTTAAGAAAAACCCTCTTCCACAACCTCCCGAAGAGTTCACCCGCCCCAGATCAAAGAGCCGTGCCCTGAGGATACTCGGACGCACCCTGCCCGGCTACGGCAGGTTCGTCCATGGCCTTGGCCCAAAAATTATATTTTATCCCCTGAGCCTGATACTGGTAGGCTCTCTTATAATTATACAGATAACCGAAGCAACCGAGCCGCTCTCTATAACCCTGATGACGGCCGGCCTTATGATATTTAGCCGCTCATTTGTACTCATAAAGCGGAAGAGGTCGATCGAGAACTGCCCTCGAAGTAAAATTCGCTCCATGCCCATGGGAGAGGTGGAGGTAGGCGGCAAGGCCGTACAGAAATACTACCTTCGCTCGCCCTACACATATACTAACTGCGTCTATTACTCATATAAGATCTACGAAATGGAGCGTACCCGTAACGGCAAGAGGATGGTCTTGAAGGAATGGAATGACAGCGGACGCATCCCCTTCTATCTGGAAGACGATACGGGAAGGACATTAATTACACCAAAAGAGGCGGTCTTGCGCGCCGGGGTCAAAGAGACATTAAGCGGGGATATGCTAAGCGCGGTCTATGGGAGTAGCGCATCAGGAAACAGAAAGATCGTCGAGACGACAATACCGACCGGAAGTTTTCTCTATGTAATGGGCTACGCCCACCGCGTAAGGAACCCTGCGAAAACCAAGAAAAGAGAGATGACCGAGAGGCTCGTCGATCTCAAACACGATAAGGCGCGCCTCAACAATTACGACACGGACGGGGACGGCAGGATAGACAGCGAGGAATGGGACCGGGCGAGAGCTGATGTGGAAGATCAGCTCTTCAGAGATCGTCTTGAAGCGGGCAAGGCTAAAGACGAGGTCGCGATCGGGGCTCACCCCACCGGCGGGCTCTTCTTCATATCGGACAAAAAAGAAGAGCATATCATAAAGTCAATGGCCTGGAAGATACCCTTATACCTCGCAAGTGGAAGCGGCGCCACACTGGGCGGCCTCTTTTTCATATTGAAAATACTAAAGAATAACGATATATTATCGACATTGAACTCTATCTTTTCAAATATCCATATTAATTAAATAGAGGCGGGGACGAGAGAAACTCCGAAGCGAAAACCTCAGGAGGTAGAACAAATGACCGCTATCATAACAATCGCAGTTATAATCATTATAATAGTAGCGCTGGTCCTCTACTTCGTGACCATTTACAACGGGCTCGTGAAGGTCAAGAACAACGTCGCCAAAAACCGAAGCAACATCGATGTGAGCCTTAAACAGAGATTCGACGAACTGCCAAAACTTGTGACGGTCTGCGAGCGTTATATGAAGCACGAGGCCGAAACATTAGAGAAAGTCATAAAAGCGAGGAGCGTGGCGGCAGAGGCAAAGACCGTAAAAGAATCCGGCAAAGCGGACGGCATGATAACCGAGGCCCTAAAATCCCTCTTCGCCGTATCGGAGAACTACCCGGAGCTAAAGGCCGACAAGAGATTCGGTCAGCTTCAGGCAAGGATAAGCGAACTTGAGAACGAAATATCGGACAGGAGGGAACTCTATAACGAGGGTGTCAACATATATAATATCAGGATAGCCAAGATCCCCGACGCCTTCGTTGCCGGACCTTTTGGCTACAACCCCCTTGAACTCTGGCAGATCGATGACGCACACAGGAAAGACCCCGGCATATCTTTCTCGTCTTAATATGCCCATTCTCCCGAACTACATTGATCTAAAAGGGGCCTAGTAGTCCTCTTCAAAGTAGAACTCTTCGTCGTCGTCCTTCTTCTTATCCTTCTGCATAACCTTCAAAGATACCTGACAATACGAGCAGTAGACCGCATCGCCAACATCCGATTTGGAGACCGGGACCTCCGCGTCGCACATCAGGCACGGAAGATACCCGCCTGAGCCTTGATTAACCATAATAAACCTCCTTTAAGATCAGACAACACATTTCTATATTATCTCCATAAAGAGAAAGCCTGTCAAGAAGTCTAAAAGTTGACGAGAACAGATTAAAAAGTTAAAATACACAGTCAAATCAATAGGCAATCTTTCTTAACAAGGCCATTAGATTCAATATGTTAAAACTACAGCCGCGTACCAAGGCAACCGCAGACCGTGGGATGCGCGTATAGAACCGGACTGTCCGGGAGACGAGCGTATATGAATATACTAGGGATTTCGGCATTTTATCATGATAGCGCGGCCGCGCTGGTCCGTGACGGAGAGATCAAAGCGGCGGCACAGGAAGAGCGTTTTACGCGCGTAAAGCACGACTTTGCCTTCCCCACAAAAGCAATCGAGTACTGCCTTGAGAGTAACGGGCTAACTGCCAGCGATATCGACTACGTTACATTCTACGACAAGTCTTTCCTCAAGTTCGAACGTCTTCTTGAGACCTATCTCGCATACGCTCCTTTAGGAATTAAAAGCTTTATCAAAGCCATGCCGCTCTGGATAAAGAAGAAACTCTGGCTAAAGGACCTGATCGAGAAAGAGCTGGGATTTGAGGGCAAGATCATCTTCCCGGAACACCACGAAAGCCACGCGGCGAGCGCCTTTTACCCCTCCCCCTTTGAGGAGGCCGCCATACTGACCATGGACGGGGTCGGAGAGTGGACCACCACAAGCTACGGGGTCGGCAAGGGAAATACCATGGAGCTATTAGCCGACATACGCTTTCCCCATTCGCTTGGACTCCTCTACAGCGCCTTTACATACTATACCGGTTTCAGGGTCAACTCAGGCGAATATAAGGTCATGGGGCTCGCGCCATACGGCGAGCCCAAATATAAAGATAAGATCCTGGAGCATATCATAGACCTTAAAGATGACGGCTCCTTCATGCTCAACATGGAGTACTTCGATTTCTGCGCCGGACTAAAGATGACGAATAAGAAGTTCGACAGGCTCTTTGGCGGGCCCGCGAGAAAACCCGAAAGCCGTATCACCCAGAGGGAGATGGACCTCGCGCGCTCGGTTCAGGAGGTTACCGAAGAGGTCGTGCTTAGGATGGCTCGCCATATAAGAAAAGAGACAGGACAGAAGAACCTCTGTCTCGCCGGAGGCGTGGCGCTTAACTGCGTATCCAACGGCAAGTTGCTTCGTGAGGAGATATTCGACAATATCTGGATACAACCCTCGGCCGGGGACGCCGGGGCCGCGCTTGGGGCGGCGCTCTTTGTCTGGCATAAATATCTGGGTAACGAGCGTAAAGCGGACGGCGTTAACGACAGCCAGAAAGGCTCTTATCTCGGCCCGGAATTCTCAGACGCGGATATTAGAAAATTCCTTACAGAGAAAGATATCCCCTTCCGGGAGCTAAGTGGGGAGGAACTCCCGGATATTGTAAGCGACCTTATCGCAAAGGAGTGCGCCATAGGCTGGTTCCAGGGCAAGATGGAATTCGGCCCCAGGGCGCTAGGAGCGAGATCTATCATCGGAGACGCCAGGAGCGCGAAGATGCAGGAGACAATGAATCTGAAGATAAAGTTTAGAGAGAGTTTCAGGCCGTTCGCCCCGTCGGTACTCACCGAGAAGGTCTCCGACTATTTCGAGATGGAGGGCAAAAGCCCCTACATGCTCCTTGTGGCACCGGTAAAAAAAGAACGGAGAAAGCCCATGACCGAAGCTGAAGAGGCGCTCTTCGGGATAGAGAAGCTCAATATAGTCCGCTCGGACATTCCGGCGATAACGCACGTCGACTACTCGGCAAGGGTGCAGACGATCGAGAAGGAGACAAACCCCGTCTACCATAAATTGGTCAGCGCGCTTGATAAGAGGCACGGCTCAGCCGTGATAGTGAATACATCTTTTAACGTTCGGGGAGAGCCTATAGTCTGCACGCCCCAGGACGCCTATCGCTGTTTTATGAGGACCGACATGGACTTTCTCTGCATGGGCAGTTTTCTGCTCGACAAGACGGAACAAAAGCCCCTTACAAACGACACTGACTGGCAAAAGGAATTCGAACTGGATTAACGTGTCGCGTCATTTGACTCGACACTGGAGACACTATGATAAAGACCATCATAGGAGAGATAAAAGAGATCAAGAGCACGAAGAAGGAACTTCGTAACTTCGGCCTTGTCGTCGGCGGCGTGCTTATCGCCATAGGCGCGTTCCTCTTCTGGAAAGAGAGGCCGGCACACCCGTACTTCCTCATTATTGGCGGAGTACTTGTAGCCGCCGGGTTAATTCTCCCAGGCATATTAAAACCCTTTCAAAAGGTCTGGATGGGCTTTGCCGTGGTAATGGGCTTTTTTATGACCCGCGTGATACTGACCATCCTCTTCTTTCTTGTACTCACCCCCCTGGGCATAGTCGCACGCCTAACGGGAAAACGCTTCCTCGAGCTAAAGCCCGACAAAACGAAAAAGAGCTACTGGAATATAAGGGAAACCAGGCCCCTTGACAAAAAAGAGTATGAAAGACAGTTCTAAAAATGTTATTATTGAGTGACTTGATCTAAAGAGGAGATTCAATGTCCAAGCTATCGATAATCGGAGAGTTCTGGGAGTTCATGAAGGTCAGGAAGAAGTGGTGGCTTTTGCCTATCGTCTTCGCCCTCGTCCTTATAGGCGCGCTCATAGTGCTCACCGAAGGCTCGGCAGTAGCACCGTTCATCTATACGCTATTCTAGTGGCGCGCGCTTCTGAAAGGACGCGCGCGAACTACTATCCAACCCATTCATCCAAACTGCGGATCACACAAGCGGCTCACCGTCCATCTCTTTCGGGATATCTATCCCCATGATCTTTAAGATGGTCGGGGCAATATCCTTTAGCCCCGCCCCATCTCTCATAGAGATATCCTTATAATCGTCGTCAACCAGGATAAACGGCACGAGGTTGGTCGAGTGGGCGGTTATAGCCTCTTTATTGGAGGTCTCGATCATCTCTTCGGAGTTTCCGTGGTCTGAAGTTATAAGGATCGTAAAGCCCATCTCCCGGGCGGCCTCAGTCACAATGCCCACCCCCCTGTCAACTGCCTCGCACCCCTTAACCGCCGCTTCCAGTATACCGCTGTGGCCGACCATGTCGCCGTTTGCGAAATTCAGGAGCACAAAACCCGCCCGGCCCTCCCTTATCTTTACTGCGGCCGCCTCGGCTATCTCAATAGCGCGCATCTCGGGTCTCTCGTCGTAAGTCGCGACCTCCCTGTCGGAATCTATCAACTGCCTCTCCTCAAGCGGATAGGGTTTTTCAACACCGCAGTTAAAGAAGAAGGTCACATGCGCGTACTTCTCTGTCTCGCTCACCCTGAACTGCTCTACCTTATTTCGGCTTAGCACCTCGGAGAGAATATTTACGGGACTCTCCCTGGTAAATAGCATTGGAAGCGCAAACTCCGCTCCGTAATCGGTCATGGTAATAAAGCCCTTGAGTGCGGGCCTGCCCTTGACGTCGAATCCGTCAAAACCCTCTTCAGTAAACGCGCGCGTGAGCTCTCTGGCCCTGTCCGCCCTGAAGTTAAAGAAGAAAACCGTATCGCCGTCCGAGAGCTTTACGCCGCCTCCTTTACTCGAATCGACAACCGTCGGTTTTACAAACTCGTCGTTCTCTCCCCTCTCGTATGCCATTGTGACCGCCTCTTCTGGGGTAGCGGCCCCAAACCCCTCATTGCTTACAATGGCCTTATAGGCGGTCTCCACACGCTCCCAGCGCGTATCCCTGTCCATGGCCCAGTAGCGCCCCGTAACGGTAGCTACACTTCCCGCTCCAATCTTCGCTATCTGTTCTGTAAGCTCCTCTATAAACCCGAGGCCGCTACGGGGAGGGGTGTCCCTGCCGTCAAGAAAGGCGTGAATATAGATATCGGTAAGGCCGATCTCACGAGCAAGTTCAAGGACCGCATAGAGGTGGGTGTTGTGGCTGTGTACGCCGCCATCGGAAAGAAGGCCCATTACGTGAAAGGCGCCGCCCGCCTCACGCGCCGCCTCCATGGCCTCCCTCAGTACCTTGTTCGCCTTAAAGCTCTTGTCCTCGACAGCCCTGTTTATCCTCGTTAGCTCCTGGAATATTACGCGCCCCGCGCCCATGGTCATATGGCCCACCTCGGAGTTGCCCATCTGTCCATCGGGCAATCCCACACTAGCGCCCGAGCACCCAAGCGCTGTGTGCGGATATCTAACGCTAAGCCCGTCGAGCACGGGGGTATCGGCCAAGGCCGTGGCATTACCCTCTCTATCGGGATTAACGCCCCAGCCGTCCATTACTATAAGGCATATTGATTTCATTTGATAAGGCTCAGGTTGGAAAAGTCCTCAGGCGGGTTGTCCCTTCTAACGGCCACGGTCCTGTTGACCTTAAAACTGTTCCATTGATCGCACTTCGGGCATCTGGCAAGCCACTTGTCAGTTGCAAAGCCGCAAGGGGAGCATGAAAAACTCGGCTGCGGCACGTCGTCGAGCTTAAGGGCCTTCTTAAAAAGACGCGCCGCCCTATCGCTCTGCCCCTGCCTCATATAGGTCTCTGCCAGGAGCAGTTCCAGATAGTAGCTACCCTCGAGGTCGTTTTGAATACGTTCAAACTCTTTTGCCGCCTCGTCGATCATCTCCAGGCGCAAGTAGAGACGGGCGAGGAAGATACTGATATCTATGTCGCGCGGCCTTGTGGCGAGCGCGCTCTTATAGAGATCGATCGCGCCCTGCGGATCGGAACGGGCGATATAGAGGTCTTCGAGCTTCAGGAGAAAGACCGGGTCGCCGGTCATCTCAAAACCGCGTTCCCAGAGTCTGGCCGTGCTATTGGAAATGCCTTGCCTGAGCATTATCTCGCCATGGAGTATATGGGCCGGCACAAAGGAGCCGTCGCTCTTTACTATCTCCTTTAATAGCGAGATGGCGCTATTAAAGTCATCCTTACCCGCTCTTAAAAGGGCCTCCTCATAGAGAAAACCCCTCAAGCGGGCCTCCTCACTGGCCATCTCGCTCTCCAGCCCCTTGCCCTTTATGGCGTAGATGAGCTTCCTTTGATATTCTATGGCGTCTTTCCACTCCTGCCCAGACTTAGCCATCTCTACAAGTCCGCGCAGCGCGTCCGGGTTTGCGGAATCGATCTTCAATATTTCGCCTAACGCCATCTTTAGCCTTACCGTATCACCCGCCTCCCCGGAGATATGCGCGATCCTTGAGAGTACATCGATAGATTCCGGGTTATTGACATATCCCTTCTCGAGTGTAGCCAACGCGTCCCGATAGGAACCCTCCGCAGTGTAGGCATCCGAGAGGCGCAGATAGATATCAACACCTGAGGGGTCCGCATCAAGCACCCTTATAAAATACTGCCTCGCCTTCTTGATATTTCCCTTGTTAAAGGCCACAATCCCCAGGCGGTAGTTCGAGAGCATACTCTCAACGGCGCGCTTATCTTTTCTTACCTGCATTTCGCGAACGGCACGGCGCATATCCGAGACAATGATATTGATGACCAGAAGCACAAGGCCGACGAGAAAGCCCCCGGTGACGAGATAGGTCGTTGGGAGCGTATACCTGATATCCTTATTCAAGGCAAACTCCACATCGATTGGATTTATATTGTGCAGATAGAAGAAGACGCCGAAGATAACGACGACTATGATGAGCAGTCCCTTTACGTGCATAAATTCCCCGTGCCCTTATTAAAAGTGTCACTAGTGTGAATAGGGCTCGCCCCTGATGATCGTAAAGGCCCTGTAGACCTGTTCCGCGATCACGAGCCTCGCTAGCTCATGGGGTAATGTTAGTGTAGAGAGCGAAAGACTTCTCTGGGCCCTTTCCAATACGCTATCATGGAGGCCGTAAGAGCCGCCTGTTATAAAGACCAGCCGCTTTGTGGAACCTGAGAGCGCGCGTTCGATAACGCTTGCGAACTCCTTTGTAGAGAGTGAATCGCCTTCAATGGTAAGGGCATATACAAGGTCGCCATCCTTTATCTTTTCAAGGAGCCGTGCGCCCTCTTTCCTCTGTACGTCCACAACCGGGGCCCTGGAGGTACCCAGCCCTTCCTTGACCTCGATCTCTTCCACCTTCAGGTATCTCTTGATCCTCGAGACAAAATCTACGAAACCCTCTTTGATATAACCCTTCTTTAGTGCCCCAACGGATAGAAAGACGATCTTCAAGTTCGCTCCGCCTCTTTGAGCTTGCCTCTTTCAAGCCCAATATCAATTCGCGGGGCGTCGGCCCAGAGCCCGTCGATATCATAGTAGAGCCTCATCTCTTCCAGGAATATATGGAATATAACGTCGCCGTAGTCAACGAGCACCCAGCGGCCGTGCGAGAGCCCCTCTACGCCAAGCGGCCTTAATCCAACATTCTTGCTCTCCTCTACCGTGAATTGCGCCGCGGCCCGAACCTGTCTTTCGGAGGCCCCTGAGCAGAGCACAATATAGTCCGCAATAGAAGAGAGTTCGCCGATAAAGATAACCGCGATATCTAACGCACCCTTCTCGTCAACAAACTTTGCCAGTTTAAGCGCTTTTTCCCTGGAATCCAGTTTCTACCTACCTCCCATCTCCTGAACTACTCTCTATAGAGCCCATTTTCCTTTATATAATCAATGACTTTATCGGGCATGAGGTGTTTAAGCCCCTCCCCCCGAGCAATGAGATCACGGATCATGGATGACGATATATCGACACTGGCAGAATCGAGAAACTTTATGAACCTGCCCTCAGGACTTTTAAAGACGTCATCTTTGGAATCATAACAAAAGGAACCGGCTAATTCAACCGGCAGGACCTCGCTGATCTCCTTAAGCTCCATGCCGGCCCTCCCTATGACCACCAGATTGGCGAGCTCGATTATCTCCAGATATCGGTGCCAGGAACTGAACTCGTTGAAGGAATCGGTGCCGATAACGAGCGAGACTTCGGGCCTTGGGGAATATGTATCAAAAATTTCAGTCAGGGTATCGATGGTATAGGAGACACCCCCCCTGTCGACCTCCATCGTTGAGAGAGCGAAGGCCGGATTGCCCTCTATAGCCAGGCGAAGCATCTCCACTCGGTGGACGGCCGGAACTAAGGAGGTTTGATCCTTATGCGGGGGCGTGGATACGGGTATAAAGAGCGCCTTGTCGGCCTGGGTGTTCGCGAGCACAGCTTCGGCGCCCCTCAAATGGCCGTAATGGACGGGGTTGAAGGTACCCCCGAAGATCGCTAGATGCATATAAATATGCTAACGAATTGAAATATTTGTGTCAATGCTTTTACCGGTCTACGATAGCGTAAATAAAAGCAACAACGCGTACCAGGAAGCCTTGTACTCAAGTTGCGTTACGTTGCGCGAATATAAAACCGGCCCTGCCGGCTCTTGAGTTGCCAATGACCGGGCCTTGTAGTATTATCAGGTGATGGAACTCTTTGATAGAGAAGATAGTGGGAAGCAGCCCCATGGGGCCGCTTCCTCGCCGCTAGCCGACAGGATGCGCCCGCGCGCTCTAAGCGAGGTCGTTGGCCAAGAGCATCTCTTGGGCGCGGAGAAGATCATAGAGCGTTCCTTAGAAGGAGGCGCCCTTCCTTCTCTTATTTTATGGGGCCCTCCGGGGAGCGGAAAGACCACGCTCGGCAGGATAATAGCTGAAAATTCCGGAGCGCAGTTCGTCGCCTTCTCTGCCGTACTCTCCGGCGTTAAGCACGTACGCGAAGTTATAAAGAGGGCAAAAGAGGCACAGAGGATGGATAAAAAGACCGTCCTCTTCGTGGACGAGATACACCGTTTCAATAAGGGCCAGCAGGACGCCTTCCTTCACCACGTGGAGGACGGCACGATAACCCTTATCGGGGCTACGACCGAGAACCCCTCCTTTGAGATAAACGCGCCGCTTCTCTCCAGATGTAAGGTGCTGGTCTTGAATAAGCTCAAGGCCGAAGATATAGAGGCCATTCTAAATAACGCGCTAAAGGATTCTAAGAGGGGCCTTGGGCAGATGAACGCCTCTTTGCCGGATGATATTATAGAGATTATCGCCGCAGGTGCCGACGGAGACGCCAGGTGGGCGCTCAATACGCTGGAGAGCGCGGTGATGATGACCGGGCCCGACGAAAAGGGCCTAAGGCTTGTAACAAAAGAGACCACTGAAGAGGCCATGCAAAAAAAGGCTCTTCTTTACGACAAGGGCGCTGAAGAACACTACAACGTCATTTCCGCCTTTATCAAATCCATGCGCGGCAGCGACCCGGACGCCGCGATATACTGGCTCGCGAGGATGGTAGAGGCCGGAGAGGACCCGCTCTTTATAGCAAGGAGGATGGTCATATTCGCTTCCGAAGATATTGGTAACGCAGACCCGCGCGCGCTTAGCGTTGCGCTTGGCGTTAAGGACTCTGTGCACTTCGTCGGTATGCCCGAAGGCTTTATCCCGCTCTCACAGGGGGCGGCCTACTTGGCCACAGCGCCAAAGAGCAACGCCTCATATATGGCATACAAGACGGCAAAAAAAGACATTAAGGAAACCGGCGCCCTCCCAGTGCCGCTGCACATCAGGAACGCGCCGACAAAACTCATGAAGGGGCTGGGGTACGGTAAGGATTACCAGTACCCGCACGATTATGAAGGCGGACATGTAGAGGAAGACTACCTGCCCGAGCGTCTTACGAAGAGAAGATACTATCGCCCGACGGAGAGGGGCTATGAGGCCACGATAAGAAAGCTCATGAAAGAGAGAAAGAAGAAGGAGTAAAGCATCGCGACACCAGTGTCGCGTCAAGCGTATATTGTCGCATTCAGCGAAACGAGAAGCGGTTAGCTGCAAGGCGCATGAGCGTAGGACTAGTGATAACTACTTCAAGCGATATGCAACACAGCAGATGACCGTTTATCGTCTCGCCCGAAGGGTTTCTGAGTGTGGCAATATGCGCTTGACCCGACACTAACTACCTCTTCTTCATATATGTCACGTATAGAAAGACTATCGCCCCGATTGGAATGGCGTAGGTGATGTAGTATGCGCCGGACGGGCCGTCCCTCAGGCCCGGGGCCCAGATGCTCGAGATGCTTATTATATTATAGGCCACCTTGCCGCTCGTCCAGTTGATACTGACATTGCCGATACCGACCAGAATGAATACCGCCCAGAGCCACATGGCGGCGTGCTCCCTTGTCCGTACGCAGAGATAGAGGGCAAAGAGAGAGAAGAGCGGGAAGATGATCGCCAGGGCGAGCATCATATAGTGGATCATGGACTTATTCTCAAAGGTAAAGGCGTTGATCTCTTTTAGCGGCCTATTAAGCGGCTCCACATAGACGCCTATAATATAGCGCTTACCCTCCATATAATCGACCGCGATATTCGCGACCCCCCACGAATCCTTGAATATCAATTCATAGGTAAACTGGCTCCTCTGGTTATCCTGTATGAGCGCCTTGAGGTTGGAGTATCTAACGAGGTTTATCTCCTTCAACTCGTCCTTGCTCATGAGCCCGGCGACCTCGATGAACTTCTCCTTCACCCCGTCGTTCATCTCAAGCTTCGGGTCCATGAGATTTATCGCGCCGTCGACGTCGTTCTTTGCAAGTGTCTCCAGGAGTACTCTCGCGAGATGGTCGCTCTTTTCGGGAAGCGGCTTCATTACAAGCTCAATGGGGTCGCAACCCACGCACGCGACAAGGAGGACGATGAGTGTCAGGATTTTTGTTAGATTCTTTTTAAACATAGAAGACCCTTCTCCGCCCCAAAACGGGGCTCAAAAGGAGAGAGTATACAACATCTGAGGAAAAAGTACGATAAGTTTCTTGTGGGTTGTGGGAATAAGAGGGGAAGAGTTCATGTAAGCGGAGCTTATATCTATCATACAGGTAAGCCGCGCCGGGCGGGCTGGGCCCGCCCGGCGCGGGCTCCCCTAAAACCTGGAGTTTATGCCGACAGATAACACGGGACAGATCGTGCAGTTATCCCCGGAATTCTGGAGTTCCTCTTCCTCGGCCGCCAGATCGGCCAGAAAACCCGGATCCGCGGAGAGCAAGCCGGTAGTAGAAAGGCTCACATCCGGCTCCCCCTGAAAAAGAGCGCCCACGTCGCAGGAGAAACCGAACCCGCCCTCATCACCAAAGGTCGTATCCCAGCCAATACCGACATAGGGGGCAAAGGAGTCAAACTCGATATCGGTCGTCACAACGCCGACATCAGCTGCGGTATAGGTGGTACCGCCGATATCTATACTAACCCCATAATTCGCGTTTCCTTCAAAGTTATTACCGTTGAACATGGCCCCTCCGGTAAGCCTGAAGCCCCCTTTGAACGGATGGTAGTCCACCAGTATCGGTACGCTCATAAGGTTCAGGTCAAAACTATAATTAATACCGCCTTCGGTTGAGCTAAAGGAATAGGTATAGTAGTTAAACCCCGCGCGAATCCCGATCGAATCCGAGATGCTATACTCACCCTCGCCTCCAAGGCCGAGCGTTGAGACCTTAGCGGCGACAGAAGCGCTCTGAGCGTATGCCGAGGTGGAGATAGCGAGAAAAGCAACCGTAAATAGAAGTAAAATTCTCTTTTTCATAGTGCCCCTTTTTATATGGTTTTGAAGCGCAAATAGGACTCTGATATAAGCTTAACTATATCATTATATACCACAGTATTATACCATTTAGAGGCTAAATTTCGAGCTTTTTCTTTAGTGGTACTATAGCTTCCCCCCGCAGTACTTGCAGAATTCGGCGTCGTAGTCGTGTCCTTCTGCCGAGCACTGCGTGCAGGCATGGGTCGATACCTTTTCGCCCCCGCCCCGCACGGCCAGGGCGATCTCGGCTGTTACCATACCCGTAGGAACGGCTATAATGCCGTAGCCGAGAAGCATTATAAAAGAGGCGAGCAACCGGCCCGGGAAGGTATTGGGGGAAATGTCACCGTAGCCCACGGTCGTAAGCGTAACAATGGCCCAGTATATGCTCCTGGGTATTGAAGTGAATCCATTGACCTCTCCCTCTATAAGGTACATGATCGAGCCGAGGATCACCACAACGGTCAGCACGGTAAAGAGGAAGACCGTTATCTTCTTCCTGCTTGCTCTGAGCGCGTCCATAAGCAGCCTCGACTCTTCCAGATACTGGACGAACTTCAAGACCCTGAATACCCTGAGGACCCTTAGGATCCTGATCACGAGAAGTATCTGGCTCCCCGGCAGAAGGAGGCTCAAATAAGTAGGCACGATAGAGACGAGGTCAATAAGGCCGAAGAAACTGGTCGCGTATTTAAGCGGACGGCCGACGCATATCAGGCGAAGCAAGTACTCGACGGTAAAGAGAATAGTAAAGAACCACTCCACGTCGTGAAGGATAGGGCCGTAGCGGGCGCGGATAGGAGCGACGCTGTCGAGCATGACCGCGGCGACGCTGCAGAGGATGCTGATGATGAGCACGATATCAAAGGCCTTGCCCGCGCTCGTCTCGGCCTCGAAGATCGTCTGCTGCAGGGCCAGACGAACGGGCCCAAGCCCCTCTCTCTTATGATTCTGCATATACCCCCTGAGCCTTAAGTTTAATGAACTCTAAGCCGAACGGGAACCCTCTCTCCCCATCATCAGGAAAGCATCTATAAACTGGTCTATATTGCCGTCGAGCACGGCGTCGACATTGCCCGTCTCGACGCCGCTCCTGTGGTCCTTTACCATGCGGTAGGGCTGGAGCACATAGGAGCGTATCTGGGAGCCCCATGCTATGTCGCGCTTCTCCTTGTGGAACTCGTCCATCTTCTCCTCCTCCTCCTTGAGCTTCAATTCATAGAGGCGCGAAGCGAGGACCTTCATGGCGGTGGCCTTGTTCTTGTGCTGGCTCCTCTCGTTTTGACACTGGACGACTATGCCCGAGGGCATATGTGTTATGCGCACCGCGCTGTCTGTCTTGTTCACGTGCTGGCCGCCGGCGCCGCCGGCCCTGTAGGTATCTATCTTCAAGTCGGCATCGTTTATCTCGATATCGATATCACCCTCTATCTCGGGGTAGACAAAGACCGAGGCGAATGATGTGTGACGCCTCTTTGCGGCGTCATAGGGCGAGATCCTGACGAGCCTGTGAACGCCGGCCTCGGCCTTCAGGAGGCCGAAAGCAAACGGGCCGGTGACCGAAAATGTCACGCTCTTTAGCCCGGCCTCTTCGCCGTCCTGGTAGTCTATTACATCGGTCTTAAAACCCTTTGACTCTGTCCAGCGAAGATACATCCGAAATAGCATATCGGCCCAGTCCTGGGCCTCTGTCCCTCCGGCGCCGGGATTTATGGAGACGATGGCGTTGTTATTATCCCTCTCCCCGCCGAGCATGCGGCGAAGCTCAAATGCCTTTAGCTCCTCTTCTATCCGGCCAAGCTTCTCCCCGGCCTCCTCGGCGCTTTGGGCGTCGCCCTCCTCCTCGGCGAGTTCGACTAGAACGCCCGCATCCTCAAGGAGCGCCTCTATGGAGCTTACCAGATTAACCTCGGCCTCTACGAGGCTCTTCTCCTTCATGACCCGCTGGGCCTCATTTTGATCGTTCCAGAGCGCCGGGTCCATGGCGCGTTCTTCTAGCTTCTTTAGTTCCTCAATCTTTGCCTTCGGGTCAAAGATAACCTCTGATCTCTATAAATTTATCCCTGGCCCTCAGGAGCCCCTCTTTGATATCGTCGTACATATATAACTACCTCCGGTCCTTGATTTTAAAAATACTAGCGAAAATAAAAAAGAGTATCAAAGCTATTGGGAAGAACCGGCCGTAGACGGCAAAGAAGGTCTGGCGCCCTACACCATCGCGGTCCCTTGTCGCGGCTTCAACGACAAAACTCTCTCTGGTGAGAAGGCCTGTCTCTTCAATTACCCTTCCAAGCGGGTCTACAACGCCGCTTATGCCCCTGTTGGCGGCCCTTATAAGATAGACCCTGTTCTCGACAGCCCTGAGTATCGCCATATCAAAGTGCTGATACGCGGCGCTCGTCGGGCCGAACCAACCGTCATTGGTTAAGACAACGAGCATCCTGGCGCCGCTCTTTACTGCGGCGATCGAGATATCGGGGAATATCGACTCAAAGCATATCAATATCCCAAGCCCGACGCCGTCCATGTCGATCGGCATGTGGCCGGGGCCGGGCGTAAAGTCACCAAAGCCAGCTGTCAGCTTTTTAACAAAAAACAGCACCTTCTTCATCGGGACGTACTCGCCGAACGGGACGAGCTTGACCTTGTCGTATCTGCCTTTGATATCGCCCGCGGGGTCAATGAGAAAGGCGCTGTTATAATAGCTCTCCCACTCAACAGAACCCGGTTCGTTATCCTCGAAATGAGGGCTCCCGGTCAGAAGGTAAGTGTGTGAATCTCTGGCGACGTCTCGTACAAGCCCGCCGAGCTTATTTTCGTAAATGAGGTAAAAGGGTACGGCGCTCTCAGGCCAGACGATAAGCTTGGGTCCATCAAGTGCGGCCTTTAGACTTAACGCACTGTATATCTCTATGGTCTTTGACCTGTGCTTCGGGTCCCATTTGATCGACTGCTCGATATTACCCTGGGCAACGCCGACCTTCATCGGCTTCCAATTAGGAAGACGGGTCTCAAAAACATCGATTTTTATGAAACCATAGGCAAGGGTTGAAGTCAATAGCACGAGCGCCACCAAGACCGCCGCCTTTCTCCCCTCCAGGCCCAAAACCGCCATGCCCTCATCTCTCCTGAAAAAATAGCCGTATATGGCTAGATTTACCAGAACGACCAGGAAGCTTAGCCCGTAGACGCCGAATATATCGGCGATCTGTATAAGAGGACTAAGGCGGGCCTGGGTATAACCCGCAAAGGCCCACGGAAAACCCGTAAAGAGCAGGCCCCTTAAATACTCGAGTCCGACCCAGGCCGACGGTACGAGAAAGAGCCTCAAGAGGGTATTGAAACCATCTGTCCATGTCCAGGCAAGAGCGAAGAGCGCCATATAGATGGCAAGAAGCGAGACGAGCAGGAGCATAAAGAAGAGACTTAAGACAAGAGGCACTCCCCCGTAGACATACATGGAATAGAATACCCAGTAGACTGCTGCGAGAAAGAAGAAGAAACCGAAGAGCCAGCCGACAAAGAAGGTACGCTTTAAGAGCGCGAATCTCCCGGCCTGACGCTCCCCGATTGGCGCCTGGCTACGCACGTGATCGAGAGACCAGAAGAGCGGAACCAGGGCGACCCATGAAAGTGGTGAAAGGTTAACGGGCGGAAAAGCCGCTCCAAGGAGGAGCGCTGACACAGCGGCCAGAATTACCTGGGTTCTCATAACGCCGGCTTAGTAAAGACAAGGGAAAATATATAGAAGGCCAGCCCTGTTAACCCCATGCCCAGCAGAGCCCCCATAAAGACCTCAAATGGCGTATGTATCCGGCCGGTAAGCCTTGAAAAACTTATCAGAACCGCCATGATAAAGGCGAGTATCACCACCGTGGGATTTAAAGAGACGAGGCTCACAGAGACCCATAGCGAGAAGGCCACGGCGGCGTGGCCGCTGGGCATTCCTCCTTGAAGCGGCCTGCCCTTCCCAAGATAGGCCTTAGAGACTACAACGCAGATCAATACGAGCAGAAGGGCGATCAGGGCCATGTGGCCTGTAAACTCCCTTGCGTCTCGTATCACTTGATCCATCGGCCCGAAGATATATTTCGAAAATATTATAAAGACCACTATGATCAGAGCGGCCGACGAGACAAGTACCGCGCCGGCGGAGAGGTCCTTGGCGTTCTTCGCCCTGACGTTATGCTTCTCTTCTACAAGGTTCACCACCTCTTCCAAGGCGGTATTGACCATCTCGGCGAAGAGCAGGATGACGACAGCGACGGCCAGGAGGGCGAACTCAAAGGCCGGAAGCTTTAGTATGAGGCTCGCCACAAGCATCGCCACCGCTGTCACATAGTGATACCTTATGTGCTTCTCGGTCTTGAAGGCGTGTATAATGCCCTCTATGCAGAAGCCCAGGCTATCGATCCAGTTCTTGGGTTTTTTTATCTCAGGACCGGTCAAAGAGAACTCGCTCCACATGGGTTTCGTTATAAAATACCAAAATCCTTACTCGAGACCGCCCGCCTTGAGTGCCGTTAAAAGCTCTTCTTCTCTTCTCTTCATCCTGGCGGCCTCTCTGCCTCCGTGTTCGTGGGCAAATCCCAGGAGGTGGAGCGTGCCGTGCACGAGGAGCCTTGAAAGCTCCTCGTCATTTGAAAGGCCATGGCGGCTCGCCTGAAGCAAAACCCTCTCGAAGGAGATAACCACGTCTCCGAGGAGTTCGGGGTCTTCCATAGGGAAACTCAAGACATCCGTCGGCTTGTCGATATCGCGATACCTGCTGTTTAGTTCCTTGATCTCCTCATCCGTTGTCAGAAGGATGCTTATCTCGCACCCTGTGCAGTCAAGTTCTTTTAAGAGAAACGCGGCAATTTTTTTGACCTTGCCCTTTAGCCCGCTTATCCCCCTGCCGCCTTTGCCCGACCTGTCGGTTACCAATACCATCACTTGGTTACGCCTTTTTAGTAACAGGCACTGCGGACTTTCTCTCAGCCGCGTCAAAGGCCTTAATGACCTCCTGAACCAGAGGGTGGCGTACAACATCCTTATCGGAGAAATTAACGAACTTGATGCCGTCTACGCCCTTTAAGATATCGTGGGAGGCCACCAGCCCGGAGGTCTTTGCGCTCGGGAGATCTATCTGGGTTATGTCGCCGGTGACGACGGCCTTTGAACCGAAACCGAGCCGCGTAAGGAACATCTTCATCTGGTCGATGGTGGTATTCTGGGCCTCGTCGAGGATAACAAAAGAGTCATCGAGCGTCCTTCCCCTCATAAAGGCGAGCGGGGCGACCTCGATCGTCCCTTGATCCATGAGCTTTTGAACGCGTTCAAGGTCCATCATGGAATGGAGCGCGTCGTAGAGAGGGCGGAGATACGGGTCTATCTTGGCGGCCATATCGCCGGGCAAAAAACCAAGGCTCTCGCCAGCCTCTACCGCCGGCCTTGTAAGTATTATCCTGTCTACCTCTCTATTGGCTAATGCTCTCGCGGCGGCGGCGATGGCTAGAAAGGTCTTGCCAGTACCTGCCGGGCCTATGCCGAATACTATGTCAAAGCCGCGTATGGCGTCGAGATAGCCCTTCTGAGCCAAACTCTTGGGCGCGATATTCTTCTTTTTATAGGATTCGTATATCGTGTCCATGAAGACATCGGCTAGATCGATATCTTCATTATCGACGATCATCCTGAGCGCATAGTCGATATCCGGCAGGGTCAGGGGATAGCCCTTCTCAAGAAGAGCGTAGAGGTCCAGAATAAGGCGCTCTGCAAGGAGGCTCCTTGACGGGTCCCCCTGGATGGTCACGGCCGAACCCCTTGTGTCGACCTTAACGTCGAGGAGTTCCTCAAAGCGCCTGACATTATCGCCGCCCTTGCCAAAGAGGCTCAAGGCCAGCGCGTTATCCGGGAGATTGAACTGCTTTATGGCTTCTTCTCTCTTTGCCAATTGTCCTTTTCTATAATGCTCTCTAAAGGGATGGGATCTAAAAAAGTCTTAAATTACACTATGATATTACCATATGGCCGGTAATTTGGCAATTTATTGTTCTTAAGTCTACTGGCTTTATAAGAGTAAAATGAGAAACAAAAGGGGGGGGGTGATCCTGGGAAACAAAAAAGGCCCGGACTAAAGTCCGGGCCCTGGGTAAATCAAATATAAGAGATCAAGCGGTAGCCAAACTCTCCACAAGGAGCGACGGCCTCTCTCTCTCCAGATAGTCCGGCCTCGAAGGCTTCTCGGTGATCTCCCACCTGGAGGTCTTCTTCAAGATCTTCCTGGCCAGACGGTGATTCAGGTGATGGCCCGCGCGATTCGCGCTCAGATTACCGACCACACGTGCTCCAAGCAAGGCGAGGTCACCCATTACATCAAGCACCTTATGCCTTACGAACTCATCGTGGAACCTAAGCCCGTCCTTATTCAGTATCTCGCTCTCGCCGATAACTATAGCGTTACTGAGACAACCGCCCCTGGCAAGCCCGTTGGCCTTAAGCATATCAACATCGCTAAGGAAACCGAAGGTCCTCGCACTGGCGATCTCTTTAAAAAAGAACTCTGTAGAGAACGGCATTGAAAAGCTCTGCTCTGTTATTGAGGGATGGCGAAAATCGATGCTGTAATCGATACTGAAACCCGCGTCCGGAGATGGCGTCAACACGAGCGACTTATCACCCTCCGAGACACTTATACCCTTCTTAATGACAAGATACTTTCTGGGACTGTTAAGATCCACCAAGCCCACGCTCTCGATCATCTCAGCGAACTCAACCGCGCTGCCGTCCATGATCGGGACCTCGGGACCGTCGATCTCAACAAGGGCGTTATCCACGCCCATTCCGTAAAAGGCCGCCATGAGATGCTCGACCGTAGAGACGGTTACATTGCCAAAGCCAAGCGTGGTGGCGTAGCTCGTATTGACCACGTTGGACGCCTGGGCCTTTATCATGGCGGAGCCGGGCCTGTCGTTACGCAGGAAGTTTATACCGGTATTCTCCGCCGAAGGATGCACAACCACCTTGACGCTTTCGCCGGTGTGGAGCGCGATCCCTGAAAAACTGAATTTTTCTTTAATAGTTTTCTGCATACGGTTATTTATACACGCAATAATGATGCCAAAGTGCGAGCGCTTATATATCAACAAGTTAGCAGCTAGAGCACCTCTATTTGTGTCTCTTTTATACAACAAATGAAGGAAAATGTCTCAAAATTACAACAGATGCTATATTACGTAGACCATAATCAAAGGAGTATGCCCGCTATGGTCGCTGTCATGAAGCCGGCCATACACTAAAGACCACACCCGGCCGCTGGTTCTTCGATATCGCCCGCGTTGATGCGAACTGAAGTACAAGGCCCCATATCACCAGCCTTCGGTGGAACCTCCTGCGGTTCTCACTTAGAATGAAGGCTATGGCGAGAAAAATTATAAGTCCAATGAAGCTTATGGCCTTTTCAAGCATCGCATGCTCTTATGAGGATCTCTTATCATTCGGATGGGTGTGGGGACGGTGTACCTTTACCACCTCCGGGTCTACCTCAATATCCGGCCCGCCCAGAAGATCGATGCAGTCGGGCACAGCAGGGAATACGGCGCTAAGACACTCGCCTATCGCCTTGGGTGAGCCCGGGAGATTGATTATAAGAGACGTCCCCCTTATGCCCGCCGTCTGGCGAGAGAGTATCGCGGTAGGCACTTTCTTTAAGGACTCGGCGCGCATAAGCTCGCCAAAGCCGGGGAGTTCCTTATCTATGACAGCGCGGGTCGCATCGGGCGTGATATCTCTAAGAGCGGGCCCCGTGCCGCCGGTGGTTATAATAAGACAGCAGCCCTCAGTATCTGAAAGCTCAATTAACGCCGCCTCCACCCTGGCGCTCTCGTCCGGGACGATCCTGCTAAGCGGCTGAAAAGGGCTCTTGAGCATAGCCTCAAGCTCGCCCTTTATCGCCGGGCCGCCCCTGTCCTCGTATTCACCACTGCTTGCGCGGTCCGAGACCGTGACTATACCTATCTTTATTAGATCATTTGCCATCGGGCAGACCTGACTCAACTTGGAACTCGCCGGCGTGAAGGCTCTGCACCGTGACGCTAGCGCCCTCAGAGAGGCTGTCCGCATCGGGCGGAACCACCATAAGTCCGTCGGCCTGTACCATGCTCATTAAAATACCGCTCCCCTGCGAGCCGGTCGGTGTAACCGTGAAACCCGTGCCGTCATTCTCCACACGAACGCGCATAAAGTGGAGCCTCCCAAGCCTGTCCTTTACGCCCTTGGTAAGGCGCGCCGGAAAGGTGGTGCGAAAGAGCTTTTTAGCTCCCATCATCTTCCTGAGCGCGGGCAATACGAACTGGGTAGTGCATACCATGCTTGAGACCGGGTTTCCGGGCAGGGCGAATACATTAATATCCTTGCCAGTGCCGAACGCGAAAGGATGTCCCGGGCGAAGAGCCACACGCCAAAAGAGCATCTCTATGCCGAGCTCGGCGAGACACGGCCTGACAAAGTCGTGATGGCCGACAGATACGCCGCCTGAGACTATCAAGATGTCGTAGTTTAACGCCTCTTCGAGCTTGGCTGTTAGATCCTCCCTGGTATCGCGCGCAATGCCCAAGAGAACAGGCTCTATGCCTATAGATTGCAATTCCGCCATGACCGAGTAACTGTTGGCATTCGGTATCTTCTTCTCATTAAAGGGCTCGTCTATCGCCTCAAGCTCATCACCTGTCGCGAGTATCGCGACCGTTGGCAGAGTAACGACCGGAACCACAGCGCGCTTTACCATTGAAAGGATCCCTACCTCAGATGGGCCGATGTCCGCTCCAGCCTCAAGAACCTTGTCCCCTTTCTTGAGGTTCTCTCCCTTTAGCCTGATATTCGCTCCTTCATCGGGAGGTGTGAGTATTTTTACCTTATCCCCATTCCCTGACCCCGCCGTATCCTCGACGCGTATGACCGTGTCCGCGCCCTGCGGCACCTCGGCGCCTGTCATGATCCTCGAGGCCTGGCCGTCTTCCACAGCGCATTTGGGGGCGTAGCCCGCGCGGATGTCGTCCACGATATCAAGAATTGCCGGGCTCTCTTTAGTAGCCCCTTTGATATCGGCCTCTTTCAGGGCATAGCCGTCCATTGCGCTAATGACATAAGGCGGGTGATCCCTGTTGGATGAGATATCTTCAGCGAGAATACGCCCGAGGGCCGAAGCTATCGGAACCTCCTCACTCTCGCCGGGCGCGCTGTGACTTAATATAATCTCTTGTGCCTCTACAACCGTCTTCATCTATTCCCTGCTCCTTAGTTTCTCTCTTGCCTCTTCGAGATCCTGGGGTGTATCAACGTCAGCAAAGCTCTCAACACCGTTTTCAATACTCTTTAGTTCAACATCGGTAACGTAGCGAACTTTAAGACCCTCGGTCTCTTCGAGAAAACGCGCCAGACTCCTTGCGCCTTTTTCATTAGAGGAGACTCGTTCTTCAAGCGGGGCCAGACACGCCCTCGAATAGATAGCGCATGTGGTCTGGGCCCTACCCTCAACCATCGGTACGACCGCGTCAAAGCCCTCTACCTGTGCCACCAGATATTCTATCACCCGCCCACTCAACATCGGCAGGTCACATGAAACTATAAAGACCTTCTCCGCGCTGGCTTTATCCAGCGCCGCGCATACCCCGAGCGCAGGGCCTCGCCCCGGCAGGGTATCTATTATAACGGGAAGCCCGTAGGCCTCGCCTAAAGCGCTGTCCTCATGCGCCCCAATATAGAGCTCGGCAAAGAGAGGACGAACCACATCGAGGACACGCTCCACCAGGGCCTTTCCCGCGAGATCGAGAGAAGCCTTGTCCTCGCCCATCCTCCTCGACTCTCCGCCGATGAGCACCACACATGCGATATCGTCTATCATATTACTTCGCGCCCGGGCCGCCGGACTCGTCCTGCGCTTTACCTTCAAGCGAAAAGCGCTCCATTATAAGATTCGCGAGCCCTTCGATGTCATCTAGCTCAAGGACCTCTACGCCGGGTTTGCCAAGCTCCGCTACGTCGAGATCGCTCATCACGGCTATCAATCCGCCAACGCCCTCCTCGCTCGCACCGGGTGTACATATAGGTTTCGTTGAACGCTCGGAGCGCACCACCTCGATCTTGTCGCCCTCCTCCGTTAGAAAGCCCTCGACAAGGACGACGTCGAGCCCCGACATATAACTCTTTGCGAGAGTCGCAGGCGTCGGGTCGTCCGTAAGATCGGCGACATATTGAAGGCAATCGGGCCCGACAAAGAGCGTCCTCTCGGCACCGGCCTCCTTGTGGCGCCAGCTGTCCTTACCCGGCATATCCATTGGATGCGGGTGGCTCGAGTGCTTAATGGTGCCTATACGGAGCCCCCTCCACTTAAGCTCGCGAATAAGGCGCTCAAGCAAAGTGGTCTTACCGGACCCCGAAAGGCCTACGATTGAGATGATCGATGGTTTCATGGATGGGCCGTGACCCACTGGTCGCCTGCGGGAGTGATCTCTTTCTTCCAAAGCGGAACGGTCTTCTTAAGCTCGTCTATGGCAAAGCGGCAGGCGTCGAAGGCCTGGGCCCGGTGCTCGGCCCCGGCCACTATAAGTACAATCTGTCCGCCGGGTTCTATCTCGGCGACCCGGTGGACGATCCTTAATTCTATGATATCAAAACGCTCAAGCACGGCTTCCCTCAAAGCTCTGAGCGCGTCGAGCGCCATGGAGGCGTACTGCTCAAACTCTATGCTCTTCACGTCGCGCCCTTCGGAAAAATCACGAGCCGTGCCGAGAAAGGTAACGATGCCGCCTATCTTCAAAGAGCTTTTCTTCAACTCCGCGATCTCGTCCTCAACGGAGAAGTCCTCTTCTTGAATTCTAACGCTTTCCAAAATCAACCCCCTGAAAAAGGCGGCATTATAGCCACCTCGTCGCCGTCGTTTACTTTTGTATCGGGCCCGGCCTGTACTTCGTTCACAGCCGTCATATATACGCCGACCTCGCCCTTGATATATTTCGCCCTCACCTCGTCTATAATATCCGCGAGCGTTTGACCTTCAGCTTTCGCAGAAAGTTCAATTTCGTGAACCCCAGCCTCTTTGGCGAATGTTCCGAAGAGGAGTACCCGTATCATCAGCTGCCCTCCCTCTCCCTTTCCCATGTCCCGCTCTTGCCGCCGCTCTTCTTTAAAAGCTCGACGCCACGAACACGCATGCCGCGGTCTATCGCCTTACACATATCGTAGATGGTAAGGAGCGCGGCGCTAACTGCCGTCAGCGCCTCCATCTCTACACCGGTCGGCCCGACACAGCGTACCGTTACCGTCACATCGATAACGCCCCTGCCGTCGGCCTCTAAGTCTTCGAAGCTCACCTCGACCCCGGAGAGTTGGATCGGGTGGCACATTGGGATAAGATCCGGCGTGCGCTTTGCGGCCATCACCGCGGCGACGTCGGCAACGGCAAGTACGTCGCCCTTCTTGATCTGCCCCTCTCTGATACGGGCTAATGTCGCCACCTCCATATCGATTGCACCGTGCGCTATTGCCTCGCGCGTGGTGGCGTCTTTTCCGGAGACATCGACCATGCGGCCGCGCCCCTGTTCGTTGAAATGGCTTAATTCGCCCATTAGATGTTCCCCCTAAAAAGATACAAGAGGGACGACATTCAAGCGCCCCTTCTTTGAACTATCAATGATCCTGCCAGCCTCTAACTTGTACAACTTATCCGCCATGGTGTGGACCTCAGCAAAGTCGTGCGTCACCATAAGGATGGGTATATCCCACTCGCGCTGAATCTTTGATACGAACTTTCTAAGCTCCGGCCTAAGCTCCATATCGACCGCGCTAAAGGGCTCGTCCAAGAGGAGCATCTCCGGGCGCACGGCGAGAGCTCGGACAAGCGCCACACGCTGGGCCTCACCTCCGGATAAGTTTTTCGGATAGCGGTCAAGGAGATGCTCAATGCCGGCCTCTGAGCAAAGCTCGGAGAGCCAGTCATTTTTAGTTGCGCGTTTACCCTTCTCCGCTCTGGCGAGACCGAAACGAATATTGGCGTCGACAGTAAGCCAGGGGAAGAGCGCCGGGTCCTGAAAGAGGTAGCCGACCCTTCGAAGCTCCGGCGGGATCGAGGTCCCCTCGCCAAAGAAGGTCCGACCGGAGACGACAATACGGCCCTCGTCAGGCGTATCGAGTCCGGCGACGAGCCTTAAGAGCGTCGTCTTGCCCGAACCGTTCGCTCCGGTCAGGGCGACGAACTCACGGCCGAACTCGAGATCTACGTCGAGCGTAAAATGAGAAAAGGTTTTTCTTACGGCTATTGTTATCATGCAAACCCCACGGTGCGTGAACTCCGGTTATAGTAATATACTACCGACATAACCACAAAGGAAAAAGATAACATAATAAGGCTCATCACGGCGGCCTGCGAGTAGTTAAGTATCTCGACATTTTCGTAAATCGCGATGCTCGCCACCTTGGTCTCTCCGGGGATCGACCCGCCTACCATCAAGACGACGCCGAACTCGCCTACTGTGTGGGCAAAGCTAAGCATCGCCCCTGTTATAATACCTACCCTCGCGCTTGGCAGGAGCACTCTCCAAAAAGTCTGCCACCTTCCGCAGCCAAGCGTCCTCGAGGTCTCTATAAACCTTGGGTCGATCGCTATAAAAGCGTTTTGTATAGGCTGAACAGCGAAAGGAAAGCTGTAGAGGATCGACGCGATAACTATGCCTGTAAATGAGAAGGCGAGGCCGTGGCCGAAGATGGCGTTAAAGGCCCTGCCAAATGGCGAGAGGTTGCCGACGGCGATGAGAACAAAAAAACCGAGCACAGTGGGCGGAAGCACAATGGGGAGCGCGAAGACCGCCTCGACGAGCGAGCGCCCCCTGAACCGATGAAAGGCCAAAAGATATGCCACAGGTGTAGCGAGTACCAAAAGGAGCACCGTAGTCACAAGCGCAAGCTCCGCTGAAAGGAGAATCGGCTGCCAGTCCATAATGATGTTTGCGTTATTCATCACTCGTCCCGTCCGTCACATAACCGTATCTGGAAAATATCTCTATCGCCGGCTCGCTTGAGAGGAATTCTCTAAAACGGGCCGCTTCCTCGACAGCATCCTTCAAGACGACCCCGTCCTGGACTATCAATGGATAGAGGGCCTTGTCAATCTCTACGAAATCCCCGGATTGTCCATATATTGTAGAGAGCGAGGTGATCGCCACATCGGCGTTACCTGTGCGCGCGTAGCTGAATGCCTGCGAAACACTCTCTCCGTAGACGATCTTCCTCTCGATATCGACGCTTCTGCCGCCGCCTTTCGGTTTATACCCGCCAATGACCACGTCCATAGCCGCTCTTCCGTAGGGGGCTGTCACCGGGTTTGCTATCGCTATTTTCTTAACACTCTCATCGTAAAGAATATCGAGGCCGCGCTCGCCAACCTTCAGGTCTTTACGATTGGTCCATAGCACCAGAGCCCCCCTTGCGTAAGTAAAACTACTCTCAGGCCCGGCAAACCCCTTTTCGATCAAGAGCGACGGGCGAAGCCTGTCCGCAGAGAGAAAGATATCAAAGGGCGCGCCCTGCGTAATCTGCGCGTAGAGCTTGCCCGTAGAGCCGTGGACGATTCTAGCCTCTATGCCCGTAGCCTCTTCAAAGGCCCGGGCGATCTCCTCAATCGGCCTAAGCGCGTTAGCCGCCACTGCCACGGTAACCCTGGCCTTGCCCGCGTCCGCGTGCGCTGATGACGGCAGAAAAAATAAGGCCGATAATATTAGCGGCCCAAAAAAAGAGGAGATTACACCACGGATACTCATTTAATAAACGATACCTCTGTGGCCTTTATGAGAGCGGTAACCCGGTCTCCGACCTTCAGTTGCATATTCTCAACGCTCGTCGTGGTAATGACACCGGATACCTGATGCTCTCCGGCCTGAATAACTACCTCACAGACCACGTCACCCTTCTTTATCTCTATTATCTCACCCGGCAGTTGGTTTCTGCCTGAAAGCTGGACCATATACCCCCCTAACCCCCTATCTCTACCATCGACCTGTCGTGTCCGCTCCCACCGAAGTTATACTCACCTACCTCCGGCTTTAAGAGCACCGCCTTGCGTATAAGGGCAACGAGCTCTTCGTCCGAGGCATTGCTCCTTAGCGCCTCCTTGATATCGACGTCCTTGTCGGTAGGCAGACAAGAACGCAAGCGCCCGTCCGCCGTTAATCTTAGGCGATTACATATATCGCAGAAACGTTTGGACATAGGCGTAATAAGCCCAACCTCGCCCTTGCCGTTCTTAAGCGGCAGATATAAGGAGGCTGTGTTCTTTTGCTCCGGCGCTGAGCCAATATCGACTCGCTCAATAATTCCCGGCATCTTCAAAATATCTTCGGTCGAGAGGTAGCTCTTCTCCCAGTCAAGGCCGTTGCTCATCGGCATAAACTCGATAAAGCGCGCGGTAAAGCCGCGCTTGGAGGCAAAGTCGATGATCGCGGGCAGTTCGTCGTCATTAAAGCCGCGCATGACAACCGTATTGAGCTTTAGAGGCGTTAGCCCCGCGTCCACTGCCGCATCTATGCCCTTTAAAACATCGGCTAGCTCGCCGCCGCAGGTAAGAGTATTGAAACGCTTAGGGTTTAAAGTATCGAGACTGACATTTACCCTCTTTAACCCGGCCTCAACAAGAGGGCGTGCGTATCTATCGAGCAATACGGCGTTGGTGGTCATGGCAAGGTCTTCTATTCCGTCAATCCCGGAAAGCATCGCAACCAGGCGGTCGGCGTTCTTCCTTACAAGCGGCTCGCCGCCGGTCAGCCTCACCTTGTTTATTCCAAGCCCTACCATCAAAGAGACAACCTTCAGCGTCTCCTCAAAGGTAAGGAGATCGTCGTGGTGCTTTGTTACCGCGTTCTCCGGACGGCAGTAAGTGCACTTGAAGTTACAGCGGTCCGTAAGCGAGACGCGCAGATACCTGATCCGGCGGTCGAACTTGTCCTTCATAACGGCCTTCTCAGCACTATCCGCGGCCTTTGGAGATGGCGGTTTATGCCCTGCTATATCATGGCTCTTCATAACTGAAACCCCTGTATATTCAAGGACGGCCGGATATCGGAAAGAAAGAGCGGCCCTGAATTTTTCTATAAAAACATATAATGGATAGCGATTTAAACGAGGGATAAGAAAAGAGAGTTAAACCCCCCTCCATATTACAGATTACCAATAATATGCGGATTTTGTCAACAGGAAAGGCCCTTTACAAAGGGCAAAGGGGAGATGAAAAACCAGCACAACTATCTGGAAATACTACGAATTATCAAAGCCAGCGCATGCGTCAAGATGCCAATGCGGACCTCTCTATAAATATTCGCTTAATAGAGTTGACACAGGAGATTCATTAATATAGAATACCTGTTTCACGAGATGCTCACGTCCCGGCTTCAGTCGCCGGGGATGATGAGGGGGTCGGGGTAGCAAAGCTTGCGCATACTAAAAGATCAGAGCAAGCCGGGCAAATACTCGAATATATAGAAATTCAGATATTTTAAAAGGAGGAACAAGATATGTCGATCACCACACCTGAAGAGGCCAGCAAAGCGCTTAACAACTGGCTCGAAGAGAACAGTCACCAGGTCAGGGCTATTGAGGATGAGGCCGCCAACTTTCATTTTGAGATAGACTACCCACTCGGCTCGATGAAACGCCAGAGGATACTTCAGCCAAAGGACTATCCGGGCCTGTGCGTGCTGTTAAACGGCGTCGCCATAGCTGATACTCACAAAGAGAAACTTGGCCAGATGACGGAAGAAGAGAGGGACGTGTTCTACGATGAACTGCGTGCCGACCTGCTCTTCCTCGACAACAGCTACGACATGAACACCGATGAAAAAGGTGTTGTTCAGCAGGTCCAGTTCTCTTATGAGTTCTACTTCGACGCCCTTACAAAGACACAGCTCTTCAGGGGCCTCTTGTTGAACCACAGGACACTGCTCTACATAGTAACCAGGTTCAATGCCAAATTCGGTATACCGATGATGCCCGAAGGCGCAGAGAGCGAAACGATCCAGTAATTAAAATTATTAAACACAATAAAAAAAGGCGGGGAAGATTTCCCCGCCTTTTTTATTGCCCTGAATCAGGCCTCATATATAGATCAAAGTATTCTTAGTGACAGGACCAATCGTCCGTACAGTTCTCAGCGCGCACCGCGGTTATCTCCGAATCGAGCGTCTTCCTGTTCTCAAGGAAGGGCGACTCCATCTTATCATGCCTGTCCCCGGCCTTCTCCGGAACAAAGTTCTTCTCAATCTCATTCATCCGTTTTAAGAGCAACTTTCTATCCTCAGCGCTCAGGCATTCATCGACCATAGTGAAGAACTCGTCGTCCTCTTTCTTGATATGGTTCTTGAGATTCGTAACAAGCGAATTGACTATGCCGTCCAGGATCTGGTCCTCCTGAAGGCCGCAGCGGAAAGAATGAAGCAATGAGATAAATTCCTTATGGTCCTCGTGTACAATCTGAATAAATGCTTGAGCCATAGGGTCCTTGGTCACGAGAATTGGAAAGAGCCCCTGCTCTTCCTTCTTTAGAGAGTGGAGGGTGATCTCGTTTTCAAGGGCGGCTGTCGCCGTCCAGAGCCCGTCTATATTCCTCTGGCGTAGCTGTTCCTCAAGACCCTCAAGCTTACTGAGTACCAACTTGTGCTCGGCCTTCAGTATCTGAATAGGATCGGTTGCGTCAACCTCTGCCGGACCTGCACCCGGGGCAGGTTCTTCGGCGGCCGCCTCGCTAACGGAGACTATCTTAAAGGGCTGGTTATAGCCCATCCGGCAGATTCCCCTCGGGCTCTTAAAGAGCTCTTCCTCATCATAGGCCGTCTTAAGCTCCTCGAAATCAGCATTATCAAGCGTAAGCTCTCCCTTCTTGCAAAATACCTGGCATGAAGGGTGCTGGCATTGATATTTAACGGCAAAGATCTTTTGACTCATGGTATGCCCCTCTCTCTTCGACTAAAGACCCCTGAAGGTCCGGTCATAGTAATCTCTTGTGGGCTCGATAATATCTCGGGTATATATAAAAGGCGAGCCCAATTAAATAAACAGGAAATCGAAATAATAAGCCCCGCGCATTACGGCGGGGCGACATCATCTTTGATTATACTAAAAAAGAGCCGTCAATTCAATTTCTTTATTATACGTGTCGAGTCAAGCGTATATTGTCGCACTCAGCTCGCGAAGTGCGGTTAGCTGCTACCAGGCAAGCCTGAAGGCGCCTGAGCGAAGTACTAGCAATAGCTAATTCACAGGCCAGCCTGTTCTTCGCGAGCCCGAAGGGAGTCCCGCAAATCGCCCAATGCTTCGTTGCAAAACACTTGAAATATATACAATATTACTGCGTGTTTTCGCCTTGCCTTGAACGATTTGCGAAACTCTGAGACCGATAATATACGCTT
The DNA here is from genome assembly GCA_965372515.1 of uncultured bacterium. Classification (GTDB taxonomy): domain Bacteria; phylum Desulfobacterota; class GWC2-55-46; order GWC2-55-46; family JAJCZF01; genus CBDVCO01. The sequence goes on from CBDVCO010000003.1 coordinate 36,485, forward strand.
GACGCGACACTCTATGAAAAAAGCATGATGCCCACCCGGTCTTAACTGACCGGGTGGGCATCATGCGTCTTAAATATAGACTAAAAACGCGCTCTTAGCGCCTTTCAATCCTTGTGTTCTCCTCCGCCCATCAGGTCGCGGTCGACAGAAGATATGTGGTACTCTTCGCTGAACGCTCCATGAGGCTCCTTCAAGAATATAAGACAGAAGATGAAGCTTACGAACGCTCCGCCCGAGATTATGAAGAAGAAATGATTCGACTCGACAAAGGTAAGGATGGTCAGATAGAAGACCGCGCCGACATTACCGTACGCGCCTGCCATACCTGAGATCTGCCCCGTAATACGCCTCTTGATCGTCGGGATGATGGCGAATGTAGCGCCCTCGGCGCCCTGGACGAACATGGAGCACGCTATAGTAAGGGCCGTGGCCAGATATAGCGGCCACCTCGCGTTTATAAGCGCCATACCGAAGAATCCGCAGGCAATACCGAACATATAGATCATCATAATGAGCTTACGGCTCTTCATCTTGTCCGAGAAGTATCCGCCAAGCGGCCTCGCTATGAGGTTGACGAAAGCGAATGAGGACGCGATCAGCCCCGCCTTGGTCGGCGTTAGCGAGAAGGTCCGCTCAAAGAAGGCCGGGAGCATCGAGACGACGGCAAGCTCGGCGCCGAAGTTACAGAAATATGTGGTATCGAGCGCCATGATCTGGTTGAAGTTGTACTTGTCGTCCTCGGGTACACCCTTCTTAAGTATCGGCACGTTTACGAGGAAGACCTGCACGATCTGATAACCAACGACTATGATTATAGCCAGATAGCAGATGGTAAGCCCCGTCGTAGTAAGGAAGCCTAGCCTGCCGAGCTTCCAGACCAGTATGGAGAGGATGCCGACCATCGGGATCGTAACGATTATGAGCTTGATCATATCCTTCCAGCTGCTGACCTCCATGGCCGCGACCTTCCTCGGCTTGTGATGCACCGAGCCTTTCGGGCCGTCTGTAATGGCGAACCAGTAGAAAATGCCGTAGAAGAACATAATTACGCCAGTGAAGGCGAGTGTGTAGCGCCATCCGTTATCGCCGCCGAAGATGTTAAAGGCTATGGCCGGAAGGGTTATCGCCGCGGCCGCGGAACCGAAGTTACCCCAGCCTGCGTAGAAACCCTCGGCAAAGCCGATGTCCCTCGGTTTGAACCACAACGCAGTCATGTGGATACCAACGACAAAACCAGCTCCGACGGAACTCAGTATAAGACGTGAAACGAGGAACTGGGTGAATGTGTTGCCGAAGGCGAATGCGAAAGTAGGTATGGCCATTATGACCATAAGTATGGAAAAGACCCGGCGCGGGCCCCATTTATCCTGAGCCATGCCCACCATGATTCGCGCCGGAATGGTGAGCGCGACGTTACAGATGGCAAAGACCTTAAGCTCCTTGGGAGTCAGCCAGGCTATCTGCTTGATCATGGTGGTGGCCATCGGGGCCATATTGAACCAGACATAAAAAGTAATGAAGAATGCTATCCATGTTAGATGTAGTGCCCTGATCTCTGCGTTTTTAAATTTAAAGAGATCCGTTACATTCATTTATTAGTACCCTCCTTCTCTTTGAAGATTTAGAACAGCCTCTTGCCGGTTGTTTGAGAGTAGAAATTTATGATAACTATTCAGGTTTTTTCACAACCAGCACAGGGCATTTAGCCTGACGTACAATATAGGTGCTTACACTGCCAAGGAGCGCGTCCTTAACGCTGCCCTTCCCGCGTTTTGCCAGAACCACAAGGTCCGGGGCCTTATTTTCAATGGCCTCCATGATCATCTTGCGCGGATCCCCTGTGGCCAGTATCGCATCCACTTCAAGACCCAACTGGGTAACATTCCTGGCGGCCTCGTTCAAGAGGTCATGACACTCCTTTTGCCACTCTTCGTATACCTCTTCGTTCTCCATGCTGGCATCGAGCGGCTCTTCAGCGACCAGCAAGATCATCATATCGGGATTCTGACCTTTAAAAAGTTCGAGCGTTTTATTAAGTGCATTTTGCGATCTGTCAGACCCGTCGAAACAGACCAATATCTTCACAAGGCTATTACCTCCGTTTCTTGAATTAAAGGAACATTTAGTGCGATCCGGAGTTCTTAAACTACCCTCTTATCACCTCCTCAATATTTATTTTTATAAGAAAGAAATGGATGGATATAAAATAACGAGATTTGCCGTAATAGATTTTACTTACTTTACGGCTCATTGTCAAGGAGTTACAAGAAGATTAAAATCTGTAAGGATACTGTATACATAACTCTTTCTGTAAAAGAAGATGGCGAATGGTCTGGGCCCCTCAAAACGAAAAAATGGGGCGCCAGGGGCACCCCATTGCCTATCTCGGCAGATGGGTAAAGATCACCACAAGCCAGACGATAAGAAGCATCGCGCCGACATAACCACCGTACCTGGCGGCAAGCCCCTTCTTGACAATAAAGAGCTTGAAGATATGGACCAGCATGCCGACGGCCCAGCCGAAGATATAAAAGGCGCTCGTCCCCTTGGAAATACTAAAGACCGCGACGATGACGTAGAGCGTAATGGTAAGGTAACCGTTTATACGGTGCACCGTCCGCTCGGCCCTGCCGCCCCTGCTCTTGACCATGCGAAAACCCGCTATGAAGGCCATGACCGAGAGCATGAAACCGATTGACGCTATGATGGTAAGCATCTGAAAAACCCCTTTATTTATATAGTATAGCGCGCCCCAGGGCCTTATTCCCCGTACCTGTAATGATAGTAGAGCATGAAGAGCTTTCGCTCGATAAGATAGAACATGATAGCGAGATAAACCAGGGCCACCGGGAGTATATAGTAGAGCCTCGGCATGGTGCTGTTGTCCTCTATCACGTTGCCCGAACTCTCGCTCACCACTATGGCGTAAGCGTTCTTCAAGGCCCAGTTGCCGGTTACCACATTATCATTGGAACTGGAGAGCGTAATACCGTTCCACTTATTCTTGTTGGCGGCATTCTCCACAAGCGTATTCTTATGAGAAGAATGGAGTAGTATTCCGGAGTTGGTATTCGAATTTACCTCGTTGGCCTCCAGGAGGTTCATGTCGCTATAAAAGAGGTATAGCCCCTGCTCGTTAAGGTTAAGGGTATTCTCCTTTATGACGCATTCGTTAGAATACTCGACATGGAGCCCGTATTTATTGCCCGTAAAAATATTGCTAAAGACCTTTGTTTTGGAGCTCTTTATTATGTGGAGACCGGCAAGAAGAGAGCCCCTGAGCGTAAAGCCTGTGACAACCACGCCGCCGTCGCCACCCTTGACATTTAAGACCCTTATTACGTCGTTCCCGGGCTCTACAGGCTCTACAATGGTCCTCTCAGAGCCGTTTCTAGACCTAAGTACTATCGGGGCCTTTATTACTATATTCTCCTTGTAGAGGCCGTCTGAGACAATCACCGTATCACCCGGGCCGGCCTTGTCAATGGCACCCTGTATAGTGGGATAATCGGCCGGAACGACAATCTGAGCCGCCTCGGCAGAGCCGGCCACGCTTACGGCAGCCAACAAGACCAGGATAGAGCCAAGAGCGGCTATTTTCTCTCTTAAGATAGTCAGCATCGAATGATTCTATCAATAAAAAGGCAAAAAAATCCAGGCAAAAGGATACGGGTTTAAAGCCCTGATATCGATCCGTCTTGCCTGGATTTATAGCGTTTGCCTCAATTAAGCCGGCCCGCCGACATAGTCCTACTCGTGGCCGCCCCCTACTTCAGTTTTCATAGCCTGGCAAACCTGGGAGCATCTTGTGCAGTAAAAGGTATGAGAGAGTTCATACTCAGCATAAATTGGACATGTACTGCATACACAGTCCTTCTCAAACTTGATATTAGCGCTCGTGCCTATGGGCGGGTAGCAGTAGCCGGTTTGAGCGTCGCCCTCCACATATGTAGGACAGCCGGTGCACTTACAACTCTCGGCTACATATTTCTCCTTGGCGTGAAACTCATCCTCTGTCATATCTTCAACGCCGAAATTATCGAACTCAGATACCTTGACCATAAGAGCCCCCCTTTTTAGGCTTGTCTATCGATTGAACTTCTAAATGGCCGTTCAAACTAATAGACGGCCCCTGGCGTATGCATCTCCGGAGTATTTTTCCGGATGGGTATTTTGTTTGGAGATAACCTAATTATAGCAGAGATTTAGAGGCTGGCAACTAATTTGAATAATTTAAACAAAAAAAAGAGAGGGGGCGTTTAGCCCCCTCTCTTCTATAGATTGTTACGTAACTGCGAATCTAAGGCGGGTAGTCTCACCCCGCCATAAAAAGGAGCTTGTTACGGGTTCTTTGGATCAGCCCCCGGCCTCAGGTATACTATATAGTTCAGCACAAAGCATACCAGGTAGTAGGCGGCAAAGCCGTATAGCGCCTTCTTAGGCGTGGCGGCCTTGATCTGCTCACCGAAGACCTTGGGGAAGATGAACGCGCCGTATGCCGCGATCGCCGACGTAAACCCGAGGACCGGCCCTGCCTGTTCTTCATTAAAGACCAGGGCGATCGTTCGGAAGGTCGATCCGTTTCCTATGCCCGTCCCTGCGAAGAGGATCAGGAAGAGGATGAAGAACGGTACGAAGTGTATCTCCGGGTTGGGTATTAAGTATGCCTTCTCCATGTAGACCGATACACCTAGAGCCGAGGCTATCATTATCGCGGTGATTATCTGCGTAACGAGCGCTCCGCCGAGCTTATCCGAGACGTAGCCTCCAATCGGACGGATGAGGGCGCCTATGAAGGGGCCCATCCAGGCGTACTGCAGCGCGCTCGGTCCACCCGGGTTCGGGGTGTTGTGTGTCATCACGCCGTCCACCAGGATGTGCTGGAAGCCGAAGACGACCTTGATCGTAAGCGGGAAGCTCGCCGCGTATCCAATGAAGCTACCGAATGTCATGATATAGATAACGGTCATGACCCATGTGTGGTAGTTGTTGAATATCTTGAACTGGCGCTTGAGGTTCTCCTTGATGCCGCTCGGAGTCACGAACCTCATGAGCGCGAGACTGCCGATAGCGCCTATGGCGACGGCGAACCACTTATTGATGACGCCGATGCCTATTGGCGGCGGCAGCAGGAGGTAGAGCGCTATGCCCGCGCAGATGAAGCCGAGGATCAGCAGATAGGCTATCTTTCCGAAGCTTCCTATCGGCCCGCTGATATCCGGGCTTACGGCGGGGATCTTCAGGTTGTTCATGCCGAACCAGCCCGCGAAGGCCAGGGGTACGAGCCAGAGCATCCAGACCCACCCCGCGTTTGATAACCAGGTCTCGCTTCCCGCGGGGATCTTGCCGATGAGCGTTCCGCTCGTCTGTACGAGCGTCATGGACTCTCCGCTAAGAGGACCGAGGAGCGCGAAGGTCATGCACAGAGGAATCAGCACCTGCATCGTCGTAACGCCGAAGTTGCCGAGACCGGCGTTCAGGCCGAGTGAAAGGCCCTGCACCCTCTTCGGGAAGAAGAAGCTTATGTTGCTCATTGAGGAGGCGAAGTTACCGCCGCCGAAGCCGGAGAGGAAAGCAAATATCTGGAAGACTATAAGCGGTGTTGTTTTGCTCTGAAGCGCGATGGCCGCGCCTGTCGCCGGCAGCATCAATAGAGCCGTAGTAAAGAAGATAGTATTTCGTCCCCCCGCGATCCTGACAAAGAAGGTGCTGGGCACCCTGAGTGTCGCGCCTGTCAGGCCCGCTATGGCCGCCAGGGTAAATAGCTGCGGTTTTGTAAACGGGAAATCGAGGTTGATCATCTGAACACCGATGATGCCCCACATGAGCCATACGGCGAACCCTACCAGGAGGCTCGGGATCGATATCCAGAGGTTCCTGTTTGCGACGCGCTTTCCGGTAGAGTTCCAGAAAGCGTCGTCTTCAACTCGCCAATCTGTAATATCTGACATGGTTGTTTTCCTTTTTTTGGTTTGTTTTTATTCGCCTGCGTCTAGTGATTCTTCTAAAGGGGGCGGACCCTTGTCCGCCCCCTGAGAGATAAATAAACAGGTGTTACTTGAACTGCCTGATGGCCTCTGTCTTCTCATTCCTGTTGTACCACCTGACCAGCTGATAGGACCTGAAGAGATACTTGATCGGGTTCCAGAAAGCCAGGAAGTGAACGAAACGGGTAAAAGGAATGAAGGCGATGAAGATCATTGCGTTAAATACATGGATCTTCGTCACCAGAGGCAGATTCGCGATATATGAAGCATCGGCGCGGAATGTGATCACCGACCAGATCCACGGCACTGCCGTCGCGGCGTACCAGTTGGAACCCCATTTGTAGAGTATGGCGTTGCCAAGTCCGGTTACGACCTGAATGATGAGTATTATGAGCACCAGCACGTCCCAGGAACTCGTTACAACCCTTACCCTGGTATTCGACAGCCTTCTGTATATAAGGGCCAGAAGACCGAAGAGCGCCGCGAATCCGAGTATGAGCCCGATGAGCTCAAAGGCGTAGAGCCTGCCCGGTGCTGCGTTCCATGCGAGCATTGCCCTCGGAAAGATTGCCACAAGTATATGTGCCAGGAGTATCAGTATGATGCCATAGTGCCAGGGCACCGAGCCGTAGAAGAGCGTCTTGTTCTCGAGGAACTCAGACGACTGGCTGGACCATGAAAACTTGTTGGACACGAATCTGTAAATCGTACCGAATATGCCGATGGTAATCAGCACGTACGGTAACTGTCCAAAGAGTACGTTATCCCAGTTCATTTTTTTTAACCTCCTTATAAGTCTGTATACCGCTTTTACACCCTGAAGACCTTAGACTCTATCTCAATAAACTTTTTAAGCCGCTTTCTTTACGTCGGTATCAATTACCAGAAGCAGGGCCTTTATGATGTTGCCGTAGACATTCTCCTTATGAGCGTCAAAACCCTTAGAGAGTTTCTCCAGCGCCTTTATCACCATGTTCTCCCGAAAATCCTTTTTAAGCTCCTGGTCATCGAGATCGGCCAGGAACCTTAATATGACCGTTAGATTGTCGGGAAGCTCGCCCTTTGAATACCTGTCGTAAGGAAAGCCGTTTGCCTTATACATCTCCTTTATTGAAACAAGCACGTTCGACCTCTTAAAACCGTCGAAAAGGTGAAACGCAAGGTCCAGCGTGTGGTCAGCGGACAGTTCAAATGTGTAGGAGTATATCCCTTCGATGTCGTCAAGCGGCAGTTTGGAGACCTCTTTGGCAAAAACCTCTATCTCCTTGACCGCCTCTTTTGAATATTCAGGGTCGTTGCTGAGTGCTTTTACGCACTCAGCAACGACATCCTTTATATCCTCTTTGGGATAAGACAAAAGAGAAGCGAAGAGTTTGTATATCTTTTCTTCTCCATTGTTCTCCATTACCACTGCCTACCGATGAGTTCCTTCTTCTTAGAACCAAAGCCGACCAGACCCCTCTTCTCGTACATCTGCCTCGGGTCGACCGTGCTCTTGATCTCGCGATGAGTCTCCGGAATCACGAAGCGCTCTTCGAAGGTCGCAAGCGATGTAAGCCTGTAGATGTCCTCGCAGTCGGTCTCGGTAAGACCTACTTCGCCGAGCACACTCTTGACTTTGGCTTCTCCTACGTCACCCACGCGCTGCTGGCGGGTGTACATCCTCACGGCCATCTGCTTCTTCAGAGATTCGAGAACGAGAGCCTCATTTCCACCGCTAATAAGATTAGCCATGAACTTTAAGGGAATCCTCATCCTCTCAACATCGCAGAAGAAGTCATTTGTCTCGGGATCGTATGTACCGCCCTCATCACCCTTTGACTGATGAAGTATCGGGGAAAGCGGCGGTATGTAGAAGTTCATCGGAACCGTCCTGAACTCAGGGTGGTGCGGCAGCGCTATCCTCCACTTTTTAAAGAGGTTATACGCGGGTGACTTCTGGGCCGCAACAATCCAGTTCTCTTCAACTCCGTTCTTGATCGCACCCTCTATGACCTTGGGATCATTGGGGTCGAGGATAATATCCCTCATAGCCTCTACAATGCGGTCATCGGGATTCTTGGCCACTTCCTCGATCCTGTCCGCGTCGTAGAAGATGACCCCGACCGTCCTGATCCTGCCTGTGCACGCGTGCGCGCAGGCGTTGGCCTGTCCGGTCTCTGTCCTCGGGTAGCAGAAGATGCACTTTTCGCTCTTACCCGTGTCCCAGTTGTAGTACGGCTTCTTGAAGGGACACGCGCTTACGCAGAACCTCCAGGCGCGGCAGGTGTCCTGGTCTATCAGGACTATGCCGTCTTCGCCCCTCTTGTAGATCGCACCCGAAGGACACGATGCGACACAGCCGGGATTCAGGCAGTGGTTGCATATCCTCGGGAAATAGAAATAGAAGAGTTTGTGGAACTTGGTAAGCGCCTCTTTCTGCGACGCGCTGAGCCCCTTCCAGTTGGGGTCGTTGGCCGCGTAGAGAGGCGAGCCGCCCATGTCGTCGTCCCAGTTCGGACCAAGGACTATCTTATCCATGAACTCGCCCGTGATGAGCGACTTCGGACGCGCTACCGGCTGATCGTCTCCGGCAGGCGCGTTGAAAAGAGTGTCGTAGTCGAATGTGAACGGCTCGTAGTAGTCATCGATGGTCGGGAGATTCGGCTGGAAGAATATATTGGCCAGCGTCCTCAACTTTCCCGGACCCTTCAGGAGCTTTAGCCTTAAGGCGCCTGAGCCGGTAAGCTCCCAGCCACCCCTGTAGCGATCCTGATCTTCCCAGGTAAGCGGGTAACCGGCGCCGGGCTTCGTCTCCACGTTGTTCCACCACATGTATTCCGCACCTTGACGGGTCGTCCATACGTTCTTGCAGGCTACGCTGCAGGTATGGCAACCAATGCACTTGTCAAGGTTGAACTGCATTGATAGTTGCGCTCTAACGTCCATTACCACTTCACCTCCTGGTTTTTCATCTTCCTGACGAGTACTGTTGTGTCTCTGATGATCGGAATCGGTCCCCAACCGTTAAACGAGTAGGAGAGCTGTCCGTATCCACCGGCCATGAGGGTCGGTTTGAGACGCTGCCTCGTAAGGCTGTTATGGAATCCACCCCTGATCTTATTCCTCTGCTCCGCCTTCGGTACGTTAACCGTCCTCTCCTGGGAGTGGTAGGCAAAGGCGACGCCCGACGGGATCCTCGCGCTGACGATCGCTCTACAGCAGAAGATACCGTTGTCGTTGTAGGCCTCGACCCAGTCGTTGTCCCTGATGCCGACACTCTCGGCGTCACGGTCGTTGACCCAGATGGAGTTACCTCCCCTTGAAAGGGTGAGCATCCTCAGGTTGTCATAGTGAGTGGAGTGGATCTGCCACTTACCATGAGGGGTGATGTAGTTGCACTCTATGGCGCCGCTACGGTCGCTCTTCTCGATCTCGTTCATCTTCTTGGGATCGAGTTTGTACTTGTGGGTCATGAGACCTTCACCGAAATCGAGGAACATCGGATGGTCCAAGTAGTAGTGCTGGCGTCCGGTCAGCGTCCTCCACGGGAGCCTGTAGTCTATCTGCATGGAATATGCAGTGTAGGGCCTGCCTCCCCTGGTGTCCCCTGTCCACAGCGGGCTCGCCAGAACCCTCCTTGGCTGGGCCATTATGTCATCGTAGGTCATGCGGGTAGCCCTGGTGGGTCCGCCGATCTCATCGGCCAGGCCGTGCCAGTGTTTGTCTTTCGGAAGATGGTCTTCACCGAGGATCCTCACGCTCTCGGTCTTGCACTGCTCGTAACCAGCGCCTTCGAGACCCGTGTGGTGCTCCTCTATCTTCCACTGCTCGTACTGGACCTCTCCGTTGGTAACGCCTGAGAAGAACATCTCGACATTGATCGCCTCTTTGGCCGTCTCAAGCGAGATATAGGTGTCGCCGTCAAAGGAGTGAGTCATCGTATGCTTCTTGTTGATGTACTCCTCGTAGTAAGGTCCACCGTCGACCATGATGCCGTGGAAACCGTACTTGCCCCTCATGAGAGGACCAAAACTTCTCCAGCGGTTGGCGATGTTCGGATAGTCCCTGGTGATGACAGAGAGGCTCGGAGCGGTGACGCCCGGAATAAGTTCGCAGTCGCCCTTCTTCCAGTCCTCTATGCCGTTTAGCGCCGGCTGTGTTATCTCGCCGGGGCTGTCATGCTGAAGCGGACACGAGACGACGTCCTTCGATGCGGGCAGATGCTTCTTGGCCGTCTCGGAGAACTTCTCAGTCAGGAACTTGAATGCATCCCAGTCGCTCTTGGCTTCCCAGTTCGGCGGTACAGCCGCGCCCATCGGGTGTATGAACGAGTGGAGGTCGGTGGTGTTGACGTCCTCTTTCTCGTACCAGTGGGCCGCCGGGAGAACTATATCGGCGTATGTCGGTGTGGTGTTCATGCGCATGTTGAGGTCGGTGATGAGGTCGATCTTGCCAAGCGGAGACTCTCTGTAGTTGAGCTCCTTAAGGAACGGTTTGGCGACCTCGTCGGCGCCGACGTTATTGTGGGTACCGAGGAGGAACTTGAAGAAGTACTCCTGGCCCCTGGCGCTTGAACCCAGCGCGTTGGCTCTCCAGATCATCCAGACCCTCGGCCAGTTCTCAGGCGCGTCCGGGTCTTCGATGGCGAACTGGAGTGCGCCGCTCTTGAGTTGCTTTACGGTATAATCGACTATCTCGGCGTCCGTGGTAGCACCCGCCTTCACGGCCTCATCGGCCAGAGCGATACTGCTCTTGTTGAACTGCGGATACCACGGCAGCGCTCCCATCCTGACGGCCCTGACATTGTAGTCGGCCGTATGCTCGTAGTCGAGCTTTTCCGGATCGGGTACCGGAACGTAGTCGGTTATAGCTGAATCGTATTTGAACTGCTGGGTATGGATGTACCAGTAGCTCGGGGTGTTCTGCAGTCTCGGCGGCCTTGCCCAGTCGAGACCGAGTGCTATCTGGCCCCATGAGTCGAAGGCTGCGAGTTTTTCCTGGCCGACGTAGTGGTTCATGCCGCCGCCGTTACGCCCTATGCAACCGCAGAGCATCAGCGCGCCGGTAAAGGCCCTGTAGATCAGGTCAGCGTGATACCAGTGGTTGATCGAGGCGCCGACTATGACCTGGCTTCTGCCCTTGGTCACTTCAGCGTTGTTGGCCCACTCCCTTGCCATCTGGATGATGGTGTCGCGGCCTATGCCGGAGTACTTCTCCTGCCATGCAGGACTGAAGCTCTTGTCATCATCGTAGCTTGAGGCGAAATCGCCTGAAAGCCCGGCGCGTGCTACGCCGCAATGAGACATCTGCATGTCGAAGAGGGTCGTAACCGGGATCTTACCGCCTACGGTCTCTACGTACTTAACGGGAACCTGCCTCTTGTAGACTTCGCCAGCGTCCAGTTCGTAGAAGTTGACCTCAACCGCCTCATCCATACAGTCGATGAATGTGAGAAGCGGATCGATCTGCTTACCGGTCTTCTCTTCGTTATTGAGGGTATTCCACTTACCGTGGCTCTCATCCTTCTTGGGATACCTGAAGCCCATACCGCCGTTTACGATAACGGGCTTATCGGTCTCGGGATCCCACATCGCGAACTTCCACTCCGGATTGTCGGTGTCGGCATACTCTGCGAGATCGCACGCCTTTAGGAGCCTGCCCATCTCGTTTCCGTTCTTACCCTGCTCGAACTTTACAAGATGGGGAAGATCGGTATATGCCTTCTGGTACTCGACAAAGTACGGTACCTGCCTGTCGACGTAGAACTCTTTAAGAATGACATGGTTTATCGCCATCCAGACAGCGCCGTCGGAACCAGTCTTGACCGGTACCCAGAGGTCCGCGTACTTGGTGCACTCCGAATAGTCAGGGGCCATGACGACAACCTTACAACCGCCGTGGCGTGTCTCACTAAGGAAGTGACAATCCGCGGTCCTTGTCCTGTTCGGCGTAGCGCCGAGAAGAACGAGGTAGCCAGCGTTGTACCAATCCGCACTCTCACCGACGTCGGTCTGCTCACCCCAGATTTCGGGTGAAGACGGCGGGAGATCTGTGTAGTAATCGTAGAAGCTCATGGAGACGCCACCTATAAGCTGGTGGTACCTGGCGCCGGATGCGTAGCTTATCTGGCTCATCGCCGGGATAACCGAGAAGCTTATGTTCCTGTCCGGTCCCCATTTCTTGATTGTGTAGATGTGTGCCGAGGTGATTATCTCAGCGGCGGTGTCCCAATCGAAACGACGGAATCCGCCCTTACCCCTCGACCATTTGATCTTCTTGTGGAGTTCCTGGTTCTCTACTATGCTCGCCCATGCCTCTACCGGGTCGGAGTGCTTGCTCTTTGCCTCCTTCCAGGCGTCCTGCAGGATACCCCTTACATACGGGTACTTGATCCTTACGGGACTGTAGACATACCAGGATGAGCTGATTCCCCTCTGACAACCCCTTGGCTCATACGGAGGTACGGTGTCGTCAAGCTTGGGATAATCGAGCGCCTGAAATTCCCATGTGATAATTCCGTCCTTTACATATACCATCCAGCTACAACCGCCAGTGCAGTTGTTGCCGTGTGTGCTGCGAACCGTCTTGTCGTACTGCCAACGGTTCCTGTAAAACTCTTCCCAGCCTCTTTTTGCCGGGTCGACTATATCTTGAATCCACGTAGCCATCTATTTCCCTCCTTTTCCGCCGTAATTTCTCCATAGGGCATCGTGGGCCGTACCTTGGCACCTATTGCGGTATCTTCCGCCCCAGATAATACTAAAGGCGATCATCAGCGCAATAAAGCCGATAATGCCACCTCCAACAAACTTGCTTGTTCCTGTAGTCTGGCTCTTATCAGCTTGAACGCTGAAGAAAGCCTGTAGATCAGCGACCTCTTCTGGAGTAACGTCCTTGTCCTTGAATGTCGGGCCCATGACCGGGATACCGTCACTGTTGATCCAGTCGGCATTAATGAAGAAAGATTTCTCCGCCCAAACCTTTGTAAGGTCCGGACCAAGTGAGCCTCCTCCTAAGGCGCCTACACCTGCATTGTGACAAGATATGCAAGGCGGTCCGCCATTTTTAAGCCTTGTTTCACCAGTAAACAAAGCCTTCCCAGCCTTATAGTTTCCTGAGCCAGCGATCTCCCCGGCTATTGCAGTTACGGGTAGCAACAAAAATATAATAAACGCTACCAACCAAACCTGCAGCCTACTCCAAAAAGCCCCCCCGTAAGATAGCTGCATACTACTACCTCCTTCCTTTTAATGACATAGCCAGGGCGGAAAAACCCTTAAATTTTTAGGTTCCGCCCCGACCGGTTATAAGGTTAAAAAACTCTGTAACTACCTTCGGACTATATATATATATGTGGATTTAACAGAGGGATTATTAAACTTTCCTTATTAGATGTCAAGGCAAAAAACGGCCTTTTTGGAATTTAATTGCCCCTAATAAAAGGGTCTCCAGAGCCTGCGACAAAAAACCCAATAATATTAGTTATCTCTCTTATAAGCCTTGATAGCGCCATCGTGCGGCGGATCGGGTGAGAGAGCCCGCTAGCAAGACGTAAGAGGACCCTGAGGTCTTATTTAGGACTTCAGGGCCTCTTTTCTCTTCTTTAGGAGATGATTAAATTAGAGTTAGTTAATGCGGAAACATATTTAAAGATACTTTGCGGGTTATTAAAAAAAAGTTGGATATCTTTGGGAGGTAAAAAAAGAGGGAGGGGGTAAGCGTGGAGAGAGGTAATCTCAGCGGTCATCCCCTTGCTTGGCTTTTGGCTTATTCTTATTATAGGTAAGGCGGCCGATGGACTTATTAAGGACGCCCCCTCTGGAAAGGAACCCTACCGCGGGCTTTCGCCTCTCGCCGAGTTCTTCCTGTAAGTGTCTTAACCCAACATGGGTGGGGTCATGTTTGAGCCCCTTCTCTACAGCCTTAACTGCGAGAGCCTTCTTCTTGGAGAGGAGATAGATCTTCGCCAGGTTATTATATATATCGGGGTTCGTAATATCGCTCTTCAAACTCTTTATACAGAGCACCAGCGCTCTATCGAAGTCACTGCCTTCACCCTCGGCGCCTGCCTTGCTCAACGCAAAGTGAGAGTTCAGCAGCGGCGTGTCCAGAAGGCCCTCATGTTTTACGAAGATATCCATAGCTTCCAGGTAACTGCCTGAATCGTTAAGCCTCATGGCCTTTAAAAGTTCTTCCTCCTGATTCACCCGCACTACCCCTCTACCTGTATAGTTTAAGAATAACGCAATTAACCGGACACCTCTCACTTATTTATATACGGTTTTATACGATCTGTAAACGTAAAAGTAGAGTTTGGGGGCCCGCCTCTCTCATAAGCCAGCAAAGGGCCAACTGGAGGTTTCAAGAGGGGGTGGAGGCTCTTTGTACGCCCGGCTCTCAACTCCGGTAAATCCGGAGGAGAACTCAAAAGAGCGCGGGCCCCCGTGGCTCACGATCAATTTTTATACCAACAGCCGCGGAAGTCTCCTCTCAGTCGAGAGAAAAAATATGCGCTCAAGAAAACTTGCTCTTCCTGGTGCGCCTTCTAAGCCTCATCACAAGCATCAGGAACAAGAGGCCGGCTAGAAGAATAGGCCACTGGTTCTGCCTCCCGTAAGTAGTATTAATGCTCTCGCGAAACGCGACATCTACAGCGCTACCTACACCATCAAGCTTCATTCTAATTACTGAGGAGAGAACCACTACCGGGTTTGACGCTTTTGTTACCCTGGCCTCATCTACAGGCTCCTCATCTTCAAAGAACGCATCGAATGCAAGACTCTCCTGAGATGTTACTTCGTTCTCAACAAAACCCGTATCTCTTGCTTCTCCTAAAAAAAACACATCGCCATATGCCGCTGTGGCTGAAGAGGCAAGGAGAGTAATAACCAGGAAACCAAATACTGTTCTAAGCGATATCCTCTGTTGAATCGTACCCATGGCTGAACTCCTGTTTTTGCTACCGGCGGACAGGCCTAAAGCCCGGTCCATTTTTTTATCCTGCATCAAAAAACCAATCTAAAAACCTTGAAAACAAAAAAACCGCCAAAGAAATCTTTGGCGGTTCGACAGGCATAGCGATGTGGCTGTAGCCTCGTAACTCTGCGTCCCCCGGTTTCCCGGGGTTTGCTCTGAGCAAAGGAAAAAGATATTTTCTAGGTATAGCTTACACTATATACTACGCCCCGTCAAGAATTTTCTCAATAAAAACGATGCTATAGCGCTATAGCATCTCAAGTCTCATGAAAAATCGGCTTCTTTTCCAATTATGCCTAGCTGGACAGTGTGGTTTTGACTTAATTTAGGCCCTGTGTTTATATTGTAGGCTGCCAATGAAGAGCCCTCTGGATAAAATAGACGCGCTTGGTGAGAGACAAGTTATCATCTATATAATGGTGGTAACGGCCATAATCTTTCTGATGCTCATAAACGCCGACCCTCTGCCCGATATAATGGAGGCGCGGAACCTAGTAAGCGCGCGCGAATGCGTGGAGGACGGCAACTGCTTTGTCACGACCATGAACGGAGTTACGCGCGTACGTAAACCCCCTTTGCCCACATGGGTCACGGCCGGGGCCATGTACATTACGGGGAGTACGAAGAATATCTACGCGGCGAGGCTACCGAACGTCTTACTGATGTGTATGGCCTCGCTCTTCGTCTATCTAACGGCCAGGAGATGGATGGATAAATCTCTCGCCCTTATTGCCGCGCTAAGCGTCGTGACATTCGTCGTTATGCAAAACGAGGCGCGCCGGATCACCTGGGACATCTTCACCACGGCATTCGCCTTCGGCGGCGTATGGACGCTCCTTAGGGCGATGGCCCCGCGCGCGCCAAAGGTGGCTATGGCCCGCGCAAATCCGTGGCCTTGGCTTATCGCTTCCATTATATTCTGGTCGCTCTCAGTGCTAAGTAAAGGCCCTCTCTCCATATACTCTGTCTTCATCCCATTTGTCGCGGCAATGGCGATCAGCAAAGACCGAAGGAATTACAGATGGTGGGTGCCGGTAGTTACCATTATAGTAGCCGTCCTTTTAGGCTCGTCGTGGTGGGCCTATATCTATCTGGCCCACCCGGAGATAATAGCAAGGCTCTCGGGTGAGGTCGGCTCGTGGACGTCAAAGCACAAGAACGGCCCTCTCTACTATCTCTTTCGCCTGCCGCTGCTCATCTTTCCCTGGCTGGCGGCCTTGCTCGGCTCTTTGATACTCCCCTATATAAAAGGTAGGGACAATAGAGCGCTTCTCGATGATGAAAAGAAAGAACAGATAAAATTCTTTATAATCTGGCTCGTGGTCTCGTTCGTGCTCTTAAGCCTTGCGCCGCAGAAAAAATACCGCTATTTGATGGGCATGCTCATGCCCGCTTCTTTGGCGCTCGCCTTCTTTATAGGAGAGGTACGCGAGCGCGGGATCTCGGGCCTGCCCACAACACTTCGCACTCTCTGGACGCTCCACACGATCCAGGTCCCTATCGCGGCCCTCGGGCTTATGGCAATTGCCGTCTATAGCGTGACTAATCTAGATACACCGCCGTGGATTCTGGTCTTTATTATTCCTCTCGCCGGGCTCATTTATTTTTCGCTCCGGCATTGGCGCTCTGTTGGCCACGTGGCGCTCGCGACGGTATTCCTGATGCTCCTCGCCGCGTTTGTCGTCGGCCTCAATGCCCGCGACTATATCACTCGCGGAGCCGGCGGCGCGCTTGAACTGGCCAGTGCGCTAAAGGTAGCCGAAGATACCTGCGATCAGACCCTCTACGCGTTCAGGGACGACATAGAGATCGTCTGGATAACCGGGAGAAAAAATATCCCAATAAGAAAGGATACCATTATAGAAGAGAGCCCGGCGCTGGTGCTCGCGAGCGAACGTGACGAGACGAATTTCAGAATGTGGGCCGCCTCGAAGAAACTGACCTCCTACGAGATGTACCGGTTCCGCTACAAGGAGGACTACACTATCTACAAGATAAAGAACACAGACTAGCCCACCACACTCCATTGACAAGCCCCAAATCCCTGTTAAAATATTTTTATAGGCTTATTCAGTAAATCAATGGAGGTGGGCGGTAAGTTCTTATCTCCCACCTGACAGAGGGCGAGATAAAGAGATGGAACTCAATAGAGATCTTCTAAAATCGCTCCTTGTCTTCGGAGCGGTCATCGAAGCCAGAGACGCCTATACCGGCG
>CBDVCO010000004.1:0-51761 GCA_965372515.1 uncultured bacterium
GGCGCGCCATGCAAAGCGGCGATGGGTCTGAAACCAGGTCAATCGCCGGTTAGTTAGTGTCGAGTGTTGAAAAATATGAAGATTCTTGTTATAGAAGATAATCCTTCTAATATGAAGCTTGTAGTAAAGTTACTTCAAGGCGAGGGCTATGACGTGCTCCAGGCAACGGAGGCTGAGACAGGTTTGAGCCTTGCAAAGGATGAATTGCCGGAGCTGATCATTCTGGATATGCAACTGCCCGACATGGACGGGCTTACCGCGCTTGAACATTTAAGGCGGTATGAGCTTACAAAGGATATAAAGGTAATAGCCCTTACCGCCTTCGCAATGGATGGCGACAGGGAAGCCTTTATGGATGCCGGATGTGACGGGTATATGTCCAAACCGATCAGCTATAAGGAGTTTCTTCAAATGGTAGGCTCTTTTAAGGCGGAGGGTAGTGTTGGAGAGTAATACAAATATACCAGATGGCGGCACGATACTCATCGTAGATGATATGCCCGTCAATGTTAAGATACTTTCCAGCAAGCTCGCTGCCGCCGGTTACGAATGCCTCAAGGCATACAGCGGCGAGGAGGCCGTGGATATCGCGAGGGCCGAGAGCCCGGATATAATACTGCTCGATATAATGATGCCGGGAATGGACGGCTACGAGGTTACGAAGATATTAAAGAGCGACCCCAGGACGAGCATTATTCCGATAGTCATGGTCACTGCGCTCGAGGGCGTGGAAGACAAGGTCAAGGGGCTTGATGCCGGGGCCGACGACTTTCTTACAAAGCCGCCGAACCAGACCGAGTTGATCGCAAGGGTCCGCTCGCTCATTAAACTAAAGAGGCTTCAGCAGGAGGCCGAAATACGCACGACTCACGACCACGGCCCGCCACAGACGGCACTTAGCAAACACGAAGAGGAGAAGAAGGGCACCATACTTATAATTGAAGATGATGTCAAGACCTGCAGCCTGTGGAGCAGGGTGCTCTCGGCAAACTATGAATGTATTACGGCCAAGACCGGCGAGGAGGGTATTGAGGCCATGGGCAAAGGGATACCCGATCTGGTCCTGCTCGACCTGCTCTTGCCCGACATGCACGGGCTCGATCTGCTTAAGAGGATCAAGAAGAATCCGGTCATGGAGGAGATATCGGTAATAATAGTCTCCAGCATCAATGACCTTGAGACCCGCGTCAAGGGGATAGACCTCGGCTCGGACGACTACCTTGTAAAGCCTATCAACGCGCTTGAGATGCTCGCTCGCGTGCGCGCCGCCATACGAAAGACCCGGGCGCGGCTGAAGTTGAAGCAGACCTTAAACGAAGTCTTTAAGCTCTCGATAACGGATTCCCTCACGGGGCTCTATAACCGCCAGTATTTCAACAGCTATCTTGAAAAACTGATGGCTTCGTCAAGGAGGCATGACCGCCCCTTCTCTATTCTTTTCGTCGATATCGACCGTTTTAAGTCTGTAAATGATAAATTCGGCCACCTTATAGGGGATAGCGTCTTAAAGAACCTGGCTGTTATATTTGAGGATAACCTGAGGGCAAGCGACGTTGTGGCCAGGTTCGGGGGTGAGGAGTTTGTACTTCTCCTTTCGGATACGGATATAAAGGGGGCACAAATGCTGGCCGAGAAGCTTAGAACAGATGTCGAGGTCTTTGGGTTCGAAGGGCTCGACGGTTCTAATATTACCATTAGCGTAGGGCTTAGCGAGTCCATGGACCTGGACGCTTCGGTCAACGAAGTAGTCAAACGTGCCGACGACGCCCTATATAAAGCTAAAGAGGGCGGAAGAAATTGCGTGGTCATCGGTTGATCGGCAAGGAGGAGTACTATGCTTATCAGCGAAGTCAAGGTCCTGCCGCTGGACGGGGGCGATAAGTTAAAGGCCTTTGTCACGATAAAGATAGACGACTCACTGATAATACGGGATATGAAGATCATAAAGGGTGGTAGCGGCTTGTTTGTGGCAATGCCGGCAAAGAGGATGAAGGACGGCACATATTGGGACCTCGTGCATCCGCTCGACAAGGCCACGAGAGAGATGCTCGAGGAAAAGCTCCTGGATGAATATAAGAGGGTCTGTAAAGAGGGTGTAATAGATACGGCAGAGAATTCAGCCTGAGGCTGGGGCACCTTCCCCAGCCTAGTGCGGGCTGTGTGCGGGGAGCCTGGTCGATAAATCATGAAAATCAATCGCTTTGTGCCGATAAACAAGATAAAAATTACAAGACATGAAATTATTTCATAGCCAGCCCATCACTTCCAAATTAGATAATCCTTAAAAAACGAAGAGTTATGATTTGGTACGGTTATTGCTTTTAACTCTATTGCTGTTTGTTTTTGTCTGACAATCTATAGCTTTATTGCTTGGTTTTAATGGCTTGACATAAAAAAAAGTGTATGGTAGTTATACTTTGATAAATCGCACATCTTTCACGCTCTTTTATGGTATGGGCACTTAATGCTTGAGGTAGAAGTAGAAATGGAGGGGCATCTTGAGTAAACGTTTTATATCCATATTCATATTATCCAGTGGTACATCCAAGGCCAGGCAGATAGACCTGCCAATAGATCGCTATAAACTCATCAGAAATTCTCTTATAGTACTTGCCGTTATAATCACATATATATGTGCTGATTATGCGAGGATAAGGTTCGCGCATATTGAGTTCAGCGAACTGAAGAGGAAGAATGTCGCCCAGAAGATCGAATTAAACGAGTTTGCAAGGAAGATAAACGAGGTGGAAGGCCGGCTCGCCAGGTTAAAGGATTTTGACAAGAAGCTTAGGATAATCGCTAATATTGAGAGCCCGAAGATCGAGGGTGATGAGATCATGGGTATGGGAGGGGCTTCACTTGAAAGTGTCGACTTCCTGAGCGCGAAGGACAAGCGTGGTGAGCTTGTAGATAAGATGCATGCCGAGCTTACTCAAATAGACGCTGAGGCCGGCGTGCAGGAAAAGAGCTTTATCGAACTCCAGTCATACCTGAGCGAGCAGTCGAGCATGCTCGCCTCTACACCGTCGGTGTGGCCATCGCGCGGATGGGTCTCAAGCGGATTCGGCAAGAGAATTTCTCCTTTTACAGGGCTTAGTGAGAGGCATACCGGCATTGATATCGCCAACAGGATGGGCACCGCGGTCTACGCTTCAGCCGACGGGTTAGTGGTCTACAGCGCTGGGAACGGCTCGCTCGGAAAGAGCGTTAAGTTAAAGCACGGCTACGGACTCAAGACCAGCTACGGGCATATGTCCAAGATACTGGTTAAAAAGGGAGAGAGGGTCAAGAGGGGGCAAAAGATCGGCGAGATGGGCAATACGGGCCGCTCGACCGGACCGCATCTCCATTACGACGTAACGCATAACGGTATCCACGTAAACCCGTTCAATTATATACTCAACTGACCTTTTTTCGCCACGGCCTAAAAGTTAAAGTTATTGATCAGTAGATCAGAACTCCGGCAGATAGATATTGCCGGGGTTTTTTTTGTGCCCTTTTCCCTTCTGTGCGCCTTTTTGGTTGGGCGAGAAACTATCTTTGTAAAATCTTTTCATATATTATATAATTAATGGATTATTCAAAGGTAAAGACCGCGGCCGCCGCTGCGGTGATAACGCGCCAGAGTAGAAAAGAGCGCCAAAAAAATCGGCATAGAGGGCAAATGGAAATAGAAAATGCTTAATAAGGTACTAAAGAAGGTCTTCGGCAGCAAGAACGAACGCGACCTTAAGAGGATGGATCCGGTAGTCGAGGGCATAAACCTCCATGAAGAGGATATGAAGGCTTTAGACTCGGACGCTTTAATGGCGCTTGCCGCAAAGTTCAAAGAGAGGCTTGGCTCAGGAGAGACACTCGACGACCTTTTGCCCGAGGCCTTTGCCGCGGTGCGCGAGGTCTCGGTGCGTACGCTCGGTATGCGCCATTTCGACGCCCAGTTGATGGGCGGCTATGTGCTCCATCAGGGAAAGATCGCGGAGATGAAGACGGGTGAGGGTAAGACCTTGGCCGCCACGTTGCCGCTATACCTAAACGCCCTTACGGGCAAGGGGGCCCATCTCGTTACGGTCAACGATTACCTCGCCAGGAGGGACGCCTTGTGGATGGGCCCGCTCTTCCATAATCTCGGCCTTACGGTCGGTATAATCCAGCACGAGAGCAGTTACATCTTCGACCCTGAGAGCACAGAGGACGACGACCTCTTTAATTTAAAGGCGGTTGGCAGGGATGAGGCCTACGCTGCCGATGTTACCTATGCCACTAATAACGAACTCGGCTTCGATTATCTAAGAGATAATATGAAGTTCTCCATTGAGGAGTACGTTCAAAAGAACCTGAACTTCGCGATAGTGGATGAGGTGGATTCCATCCTTATAGACGAAGCGAGGACCCCGCTTATAATATCCGGGCCCACAGAGGACTCTACGGATAAGTACTATTCCATCGACGCTATCATACCGGGACTGAAAAATGAGGTCCACTATACGGTCGACGAGAAGGGCAAACAGATCTTCTTGACCGACGAGGGGGTCTCAAAGGTGGAAGAGCTTTTAAAGATAGAGAACCTCTACGACCCCGCCGAGATAGAGACCCTTCATCACGTAAACCAGGGGCTAAAGGCCCACGTCCTCTTCAAAAAGGATGTCGATTACGTCGTAAAGGACGGCGAGGTCATTATAGTCGATGAGTTTACCGGCCGGCTCATGAGCGGCAGGCGGTGGAGCGACGGTCTCCATCAGGCGGTCGAGGCAAAAGAGAAGGTCACAATAGAGAATGAGAACCAGACGCTTGCGACCGTAACCTTTCAGAATTTTTTCAGGATGTACGACAAGCTCGCGGGCATGACAGGCACCGCTGATACCGAGGCGGGCGAGTTCTACGACATCTACAGGCTCGAGGTGGTCGTCGTGCCGACCAATGAGCCGATGATCAGGGATGATAAAGCCGACCTGGTCTACAAGACCGAGAAGGAAAAGTTCAGGGCGGTCGTTAAGGATATAAAGGAGAACAGGGAGAAGGGAAGGCCGACTCTTGTAGGCACTATCTCTATTGAGGACTCGGAGAAGCTCTCGAAGATGCTAAAGCGCGATGGCGTAAAGCACGAGGTCTTAAACGCCAAGCATCACGAGAGAGAGGCCGAGATCGTGGCCCAGGCCGGGAGCCTCGGGGCCGTGACCATATCGACCAACATGGCGGGCAGGGGTACCGATATAGTGCTTGGCGGAAACCCGGTCTTTCGCGCGGAGGATAAGGCGGGCAGAGACCATGAGAGCGCCGCGTTCAAGGCGGCCATCGATGAGTATACAGCGCAGTGCGCTAAAGAGAAAGAGAACGTGCTGGAGCTTGGAGGGCTCTATATAATAGGTACCGAGCGCCATGAGTCGAGGCGTATCGATAACCAGCTAAGGGGCCGCTCGGGGAGGCAGGGGGATCCGGGGATGAGCAGGTTCTATATCTCTCTGGATGACGACCTTATGAGAATATTCGGAAGTGAGCGTATCGCCTCGATCATGGGCAAGCTCGGCATGGAGGAGGACGTGCCTATAGAGCACGGCATGGTCAGCAAAGCGATAGAGAACGCGCAGAGGAAGGTGGAGGGCAATAACTTCGACATAAGGAAACACCTCCTCGAATATGACGACGTTATGAATCAGCAAAGGGAGGTGGTATACGGCTACCGCCGGCAAATTCTCTCAGAGGACGCTATAGGAGAGCTCGTAACGGAGTTCTCGCACGAGGTCTTTGAAGAGATAGTCTATACCCACATCGACGAGAAGATCCCGGTTGAAGAGAGGGAGCTTGGTACCTTCTTTGAGGCCGTCTTTCAAAAGTTCGACATAGAGCTTAAAGAGGAGGACGTAGAAGGCATAAAGAAGAACGAAGATATTGTGGAGCGCCTTGCCCCAAGCGTTGTTGAGGCATACAAGTCAAAGCTTGACCTTGTAGGCGAGGAGCTATTCCTGCAGTTTGAGAAGATAATGATGCTAACCACCCTCGACAACCTCTGGAAGGACCATCTCCTGAGCATGGATCACTTAAAGAGCGGCATAGGGCTTCGCGGCTACGGGCAGAAAGACCCGCTAAACGAGTATAAGAAGGAGGGCTACGACCTCTTTGCCGATATGATATTCACTCTAAAGAGCGAGGTGGTCGAGAGGATATATAAGGTGCAGATCCAGGCCGCGGACGAAGGTGATATGGAGATGGAATCTTCTGCCGAGCGCCTGGCGCCTTCTGTGCTCCCCGAGCCCCCCAGGTCCCCTAAGCCTAATGAACAGAAGATGACGCTCAACAGGGGAGAAGGCGGGCAAGGCGAAGTAAAGGAGAAGCAGAAGCCTCAGACGCGCACAAGCGCCAAGGTTGGGCGTAACGACCCGTGTCCCTGCGGGAGCGGGAAGAAATATAAGAAATGCTGCGGCGCGTAACAGTGCTGCGGCGCTTGAGATATTTTTAGTAACCAGTGGGGTTTTATCTCCTTGAAAAATACCAACAAAAAAAAGATCAAGGCAAAGAAGGGAGTTAATGTTAAAAAACTCTCCTGTCCGGGCTTTATGGCAACGGGTATCTCTTGCGGTATAAAGAAGGGCTCCAAAAAGGACCTGGCCCTGATCATTAGCGACGTGCCTGCCCGCGCGGCCGGGGTCTTTACCACTAATAAGGTCATGGCGGCGCCGGTCGTATTGGACCGTAAGCTCATAAAGCGCGCCTGGTCAAGGGGCGTTATCGTAAATAGCGGCAAGGCAAACGCCTGTACCGGCAAGGAGGGGCTTAAGTGCGCCGAGGCTATGGTGAGCGCCGCGGAAGAGGCGCTTGGGTGTAAGAGCGGCGAGATACTTGGCGCCTCTACCGGCTCGATAGGGGGGTGCTTTCCTATTTCAAAGATTACAGGGCGCGTTCCGGCGCTTGTAAAGGGGCTCAGCAAAAACGGTTTTAATGACGCGGCCCGGGCCATAATGACGACCGACGCCTATCCAAAGAGCGCTATGGTCAAGGCAAGGATCGGCAATAAAGATATTACAATAGCCGGTATCGCAAAAGGCGCCGGCATGATAAGGCCCGACATGGCGACCATGCTCGCGTTCTTCCTGACCGATGCTAATATAGGTAAGCGCGCTCTAAAGAGCGCGCTTAAGAGTAGCGTGGAGAGTTCCTTTAATAAGATATCGGTAGATAACGATACATCGACCAATGATACTGTCCTTATATTCGCGAACGCTGTTGCAGGGGGGCGTGAGATCACAGCGGGCAGTGCGGCTTATAAAACATTTTCAAGGCATTTAGAAGAGCTCTCCTTGAAGCTCGCGCATATGATAGTGCGTGACGGAGAGGGTGCGACCAAATTTATAGAGATCAGGGTCAAGGGGGCGGCGACAGGGAAAGACGCGCAATTGGCTACAAGCGCCATAGCGGACTCGTATCTCGTTAAGACCGCCGCCTTTGGCAGCGACCCCAACTGGGGCAGGATCCTCGCTGTGCTCGGCAGGGCGAAAATAAAGATAGAGAGGGATAGGGTGGACATCTCTCTAAACAATATAAAGGTTGCCAGCAGCGGTATTGACAACAACAAGGAAAAGCAAGCTGCGCGCTCCATGAAGGCGAGCGATATCATTATCCTCTGCGATCTTAAGATGGGAAAGTTCGAGGATAGGCGCTGGACAAGCGACCTGACCTACGATTATGTAAAACTAAACTCGGCATACAAGACATAGCTAAAAACTTATCTGTGAGGGGGGGCAAAGAGATGGAAAATAATATGAAAGAGGCAAGCCGGTGGCTCAGGCAGGCTGAGTACGATCTTAAGGCCGCGGACTGGACCGAGCAGGGCAAGTTCTACGCCCCTGCCTGTTTCCTGGCCCAGCAGTCTTCGGCCAAGAGTCTCAGGGCCTTTCTCTTCATGAATAACGAAGACGCCAGGGAGTCGCGCTCAGTCGCGGACCTGGTCGACAGGGCCATCACCTATGAAGAGAGGTTCAAGGTGCTTGTGGCCGGTTGCGCCCGGCTTGACCTTTACTATAAGACCTCGCGCTTTCCCGACGCCATCCCCGGTGCCATACCCGCGGAGGTGATTCACGAGAGGGATTCAAAGGAGGCCATCAACTGCGCCTCGGAGATCATCTCGCTCGTCGAGGAGAAGATGAAAGGGCTCCTGCCGGAAGTATTTTAAGCAGCGGTGCTCTTAAGAGCGCCTACGGAGAAAACTTGCCCGAACTCCTGGTCCAAATAATCATCTTTCTATTCGCCGCTTCCATAGGGAGTTTCTTAAACGTCTGCATCTTCCGTATTCCCATTGGCGAGTCTATCGTATACCCGCCTTCCAGATGCCCGGCTTGTGAGGGTAAGATAAGGGGCTATGATAATATACCCATACTGAGCTATTTTATCCTTAGGGGTAAATGCAGGGGGTGTGGGGAATCCATATCGTTTAGATACCCTATCATTGAAGCGCTTACAGCCGTCCTCATTCTCCTGCTTCACGCCAGGTTCGGTCTTGGCGCGGACTTCTTTGTACTTTCTTTTTTTACATGCGCCTTGATCGTGATAACCGTTATCGATCTGGATCATCAGATCATACCGGACAGGATCAGCATTCCGGGGATCCCCATTGGTTTTGCGGCCTCGTTGTTCGTCCTCTCCACGACGACCTGGGTCGATTCGCTCATAGGGATAGCGTCCGGAGGAGGCTTTCTCCTCTTCATTGCGATCGCCTATTATCTGGTCGCCAAAAAGGAGGGCATGGGCGGGGGTGATATAAAACTCTTAGCCATGATCGGGGCCTTTACCGGCTGGCAGGGAGTTATCTTCGTGGTATTCTTCTCTTCACTTGCGGGCTCTGTTGTGGGCATACTCTATATTGTGTTTTCGGGTAGAGGAACGAGGAGCCCTATACCCTTTGGTCCGTTTCTCGCTCTTGGGGCGTATGTATATTTTCTGGTGGGTGAAGAACTTATAAATCTCTATATGGTTCGCCTATGAAAGAGAAGACGAAGAGCGCAAGGGTGCTGGGAGGTCTAAGGGGGCAGATCATAGGCGGCATAGTTTTGCTCGCCGTAGCCGCCACCGGTATTATGGGAATTCTTAGCCTCAAGGTGATTGAGCAGAAGGTGCTCTATTCAAAGGTTAGAGAGGCACAGGCGCTCGCTGATAACTTCCGCTTGATGGGCGGCGGGGTAGAGGATGTTAAGAACCTTGCCGAGCGTAGCAAGAGGGCCGGCAGGCTTACCGACTTTGAGATAGTGGATAGGTCCGGTTCGATGCTCCATAGGTCCAACAAAGAGGCGCTTGAAGTTGCCAAAGGAAGCCTCGTGCTGCAAGAGAGGGGGCTCGTGCTTCGCCATTCCGGACAGACCTCTCTAAACCCTCTTAAGGGGGAGTTCAATGTAAAGGTCTCTCTCCTGGGCGGTAGCGAGATAAGGTTCACTCTCTCTCTGGCGGGGCTTCGCGAAGAGCTAAAGAGCATACGCTGGTTTATATTTTACTTCTCTCTGCTCGCCTGTGCCGTTATAATAGTTTTCGGAGTATATATCCTCTCGATCACGGTGGTCATTCCGATAAGGAGGCTCGAGCGCACGGCCGGGACGATAGCCGGGGGGGACTTTGCCGTCAGGGCCGACGAGGGTAAAAGCGGCGGTTACGACGAGATCGGGAGCCTGGCCAGGAGCTTCAACCTTATGGCTCAGTCGGTCGAAGAGAAGATTCTAAGCATTGAGCGCGTCAACATGGATCTCCTGAGCGCGCAGGAGAGGCTCATAATGACCGAGAAGCTCGCGACCGCCGGCAGGTTTGCCGCCGGCATTGCACACGAGATCGGCAATCCGCTTGGTGCTGTTCTGGGCTACCTTGAGATACTAAGGGGCGCCAAGGTTCCCGAGAGCGAGGCCACAGATATTCTTGAAAGGATGGATAAGGAGATAGCCAGGATAAACGCGATAGTCAGCGATTTTCTGGATATCTCCAGACCTTCGGCTAATGAGAGTACGCCTGCCGATGTGAATACGGTTCTCGATGAGACGATCTCCATTATGAAGGCGCATAAGGGATTTGAAGGGGTCAAGGTCAGGTTTACTAAAGAGTCCGCACTGCCGCCTGCTTTTATAGACCCGTCGAAATTAAAGCAGGTATTTATGAATCTCCTCTTAAATTCTGCCGACGCCATGGCGGGGGCCGGGCTGATAGAGGTCGAGACCTCTTTGAAGGACGCTTCGGTCTACGGGCTTAAGTCCGGAAGGCGGAGCACTGATATCCGGCAGATCGCCACTACGGATGTGGGTGGGAATTCAGGTGCCGGGGTCATAGTGATCAGCTTTAAGGATAACGGGCCCGGCATAAGCGAAGAGGAGAGAAAGAAGATATTCGATCCATTCTTTACAACAAAGGATCCGGGAAAGGGCACCGGCCTCGGGCTCTTTATATCCGAGGGAATAGTTGAAGCATACAGGGGAAAGATATTCGTACAAAGCGAAGTTGGCCAGGGTACGACCTTCGATGTTGTTCTGGAGGCCGGGCTCGAATAATGACCGGGAAGGTTTTTAGGATATGAATATACTTTTGATAGACGACGAAGAGAGCATGCGCCACATGCTCTCGGTGCTCTTGAAGAAGGCCGGCTACGAGGCCAAGAGCGTAGAGAGCGCAGAGGCGGGCCTTGGTGCAATGGAGAAGGAGGATTTCGACTTTATACTCTGCGACATTAAGATGCCGGGAATGGGGGGGATAGGCTTTCTTGAGGCCCTGAAAGAGAGGCGTCTCGAGCAGACGGTTATAATGATGAGCGCTTACGGCACCATTGAGAACGCCATCGAGTGCATGAAGCTCGGGGCTTACGACTATATCTCCAAACCCTTTAAGACCGACGAGATTATTCTAGCGCTTAGGAAGGCCGAAGAGAGAGAGAACCTTAAGCGTGAGAACTTGAGGTTAAAGAAGGAGGCGCAGAGGGAGACGAGCGATATCATCACCGATGACCCGGCAATGCTTGAGATCCTGAACCTTGTCGCCAAGGTCGCGGACTACGCCACTACCGTGCTGATCACAGGGGAGTCGGGTACGGGTAAGGAATTGATCGCAAGGGCGACACATTTTTCAGGCCGGAGAAGTAATGGCCCCTTTGTGGCCGTCAACTGCGGGGCTATTCCGTCCCAGCTCCTTGAGAGCGAACTCTTCGGGTATGTCAAGGGGGCCTTCACCAACGCTACGGCCGATAAGCACGGACTCTTTTACGAGGCCCGTTCCGGTACTATCTTCTTAGATGAGATCGGAGAATTGCCCATAGACCTCCAGGTAAAGCTCTTGAGGGTCCTTGAGGAGAAAGAGATACGCAGGGTGGGAGATACCCGCACTATCAAGGTCGATGTGAGGGTCGTCTCGGCTACCTCCCGGGACCTTGTCGCGGAGATAAAGAACGGGGGGTTCAGGGAAGACCTGTATTACAGGCTAAATGTTATTAATATAATGCTCCCTCCGCTAAGAGAGAGGAAGGGGGATATCACCAGCTTAGTCGACCACTTTATAGAGCATTTCAACGGACTTTTTGCCAAAGGCGTGGAAGGGGTGAGCGAGGCCGCGATGCTTGAGCTCCAGGAATATCCCTGGCCCGGCAATGTTCGCGAACTTGAAAATGTGATCGAGAGGGCCGTTATACTGGAGGAGGGCCGAGAGATCGGTCCCGATAACTTTCCCTTTAAAAAAGGAGAGGGGGCCCTTGAGGTTCCTGAGTTCTCAGGCGGCTCTTTGGGGCTTTCCATAAAGAAGAGGAGCGTAGAGCTTGAGCGCGAGCTTATCACAAAAGCGCTCGAAGAGACAGGGGGCAATAAGACCAGGGCCGCGAAGATTCTGGAGATCAGCCATCGCGCGCTCCTATATAAGATAAAAAATTACAAACTATGAAATAATTGCGTAGCAGTTACATCCTTTCTGTCGTTATGAATCCTTTAAAAATAAAGAGTTAAAGTCTGGTACGGTTATTGCGTTTATTAAT
The DNA here is from genome assembly GCA_965372515.1 of uncultured bacterium. GTDB lineage: Bacteria > Desulfobacterota > GWC2-55-46 > GWC2-55-46 > JAJCZF01 > CBDVCO01. The sequence goes on from CBDVCO010000004.1 coordinate 11,975, forward strand.
AGACCATGAAGATGATAGTCGACAATAGAGGCTTTACCCTCGTGGAGTTGATAGTGGTCATAGGCATCATAGCCGTGCTTGTTGGAATAGCTATTCCATCTTTCTTTACGATGACCTCCAGGACGGCGGTAAGGAGGGCGGCAAGGGATGTTACGGTCGAATTAAAGGCCGCGAGACAGCTCGCGATATCCAGAAATATGCAGTTCAGGATAGTCTTTACATTGGACACTACCGATACCGTAGCCAGACAATACAGGGTCAACACCCTAAGCGCCTGGCAGGACGATATCACCAAGGCAAAACTTACTATGGATAGCCGGGTGAATATCGAGAACACCGACAGTCCCGGCACGAGTTTCAATGTGACCTTCAATCCCAACGGCTCTGCGGTCAACCAGGCCATCTGTATAGAGAATGTCTCTGGCACCTCGAGCGGGATGAATATAGATGTCTACAGCATCACGGGCAGGGTAGAGTCGTCTGGCAGTTGTTAGCCGGTTTTTTACACGGAGTTAAGCTAAAGGAAATTTTTTATGATAAAGAGGCTAAAAAAAATTAAGATGGCCGGGGCTATAAAGAAACTTGGCAAAGAGGGTTTTACCCTTATAGAGGTTCTCATCGCGATGAGCATATTAAGTATCGGACTGCTGGGTATTGCCGGGCTTGCGACCAACGCCATGAAGGCGTCCACTCACGCGATCTCAATGACCCAGGCCTCTAATATAGCTCAGGACAGGCTTGAAGCGCTCCTTAGTATCAGCATAGCCAATTTAAACGCGACCGATCTGACTGGGGGTTCGCTCGATCTCGCCCGCACATGCGTGCAGACCGATATTACGTCTTCTCGTCCCGTATGGAGCTGTACACCGTCGGAAACGGTTTGGCTGGATGGCAGGGAATATACCTGGAACTACTCTGTTACGCATATAGATCTTGATGGAAACGGCACTGCGGTCCTGTCGCAAGACGCGCTCCTGAGGATAGATCTCAAAGTCTTCTGGGTCGATCAGTTATGGGCCTCGCAGAAGAATATCTCCACGGTCGCGCTCAGAAGCCTTGATTAGTGTGATCAAACGATAATAGACGACAATGACGGCGGCCTGGATTTCTTAAAGAGGTGAAGTGCTATGAAGATAATGTCAATCATGAGAAATAAGAGATTTTTACGAAGCCTCTTCAGTGGACATATCGCTAATGAGCGCGGTATTACCTTCGTAGAGCTGCTCGTCAGTATGGCCATAACCGCTGTCATCAGCGCGTCCCTCTACGGCGTATATGCCACCTTCTTTAAGCAGGTAAATATTCAGGATCAGGTCCAGGAGACCCTGCAAAACGCCAGGGCGGCCATCTCCTTCATGGAGAGGGAGCTCGTAAACGCCGGGCTTGAATCGGTCGAGGCAGAGGCCCTTACCGAGGCTACGGCCAGTTCTATAGAATTCGTATATAAAGACCCCGATGACCCCGCGATCAGTACCACCGGGGGTCAAAAGATAAGGGTCAAGTACGGTCTTGAGACCGTCTCAGGCGTTCAATATCTATACAGGAGCGTGGCCATCTGCGCCGACGCGTTGTGTACAGCCGCTTCGGGGAGTAACGAGCCCATCATAGGCTATGTAAGCGCCCTTAATATTACCTACTTTGACAGCGACGGCGGCTCGCTCAACCCGACTGACGTGGATACTCGCGCAGCTGTGAGATTCGCGACCATTGAGCTCAAGACGATTACTAAAGAAATCCTTACGGGCATGGAGGCCGCAAAGGAATTTACTGTCAAGACCCATGTGAGGATCAGGAATTTCGGCATAGGTACGACCGCTTCGGACACCGACCCGCCCGACCGGCCTACAAACGTATTGGTCAGGGACCCGGGAGAATGTTCATCGCTCATGGTCAAGTGGAACAAGAGCCCCAGTGGCGACGTGGCGGGCTATAAGATCTTTTACGGCACTACGGCCGGGACATATATCGGTGTGGTCGACGTTCCTTTCTCCAACTTCCCCACTAGCTGTTCGAAAACGAGCACAGATTTCCAGTGTACAATAACGCCCACACTGGTGACCCTTGAACATACCCCCTCGGACGGTACCGTGACAAATACCTATTATATAGTTGTAAAGGCCTATGATAATTACTTTCTTAACTCTGTGCCCTCTGATGAGGTATCCGGTAATCCTGCTACGAGCAACTCGGACTTTACGGGAGGTGATCAGGACTCCACTATAAACCCGGTAAAGCCCGGGGCGGTTGTGAACTTCATCGGCTCGGACGGACCAAGTGATAATCAGGTTTTGCTTAGCTGGGACGCTTATGATACCGACACATATCCCGATGTGACGGGCATGCGTCTATACAGGTCCACCTCCGCGATGACCACCTATCCTATTGTTGCGGACGGTACCAATATAATATGGCTAGCGGGCGAGCCGGATACCGGGCGCTCCGGTGGTGATATAGCGGTCGGGGATACGAGCTACACTGATATTTCAGCGTCGCTTTCGGGCTGTCAGATGTATTACTATGCCATAGCTCCTGCCAACTGCGACACGTCGCTCATCAGGGATGACGACCCGATTGAGGATGGCGACAATACGAAGTATATTGTATCAGACTATGATTTCACGAACGGAGACGGAGCAAGCGGTGCGGCTACGGATACCCCAAGCGGCGCCGATACTTCGCCTGCGGAGACGACGGCGCCGCCCGCCCCGACATTTAGCGTCAGGGCCGGTTGGAGGAGGGTGAACGTGAACTTGACACAGCCCAATGTCACGGATCTTGCCAGGAGTTGTATATATGTCAACGAGAGCTCCTCCTATCCGGAATTGCAGACCGACACCATACTCTACCCGCTTACAGGCGATGGGTGTCTGCAGATAGATACATCGCTAACCTCTTCGGCCCAGCTTATACCGAATTCCGGCGGGATATACACCGAGGCCGAGCTAGGGCCTGGTGATTCAGTCGGCATCTTTCAAGAGTCCATGACCGTGGAGACCCCGGTGATGCCTGAACTTACCGAGTTCGGCACCTTCTCCTACCGCGCCGTTTCCCTGGACGATTGCGGCAACGTGTCGCCGGTAACCGGGGCCCAGGCCGTAACCGTTCTATGCGGAGAGGACCCGGCGGTCGCCGAATATACGTCAAACAGCATAAACCACCCCAAGCCTCCGGCCGTTACACTTCCGACCGTCTCGGCATGCTCTGGCAGTTCATCGCTTTCCTGGACAGCGGTATCGAGCGATCCCAGTACTGATTCGACCCCGACAAATCCTTATGACCTCGCCGGTTACAGGATATTGAGGAGTACTACATCGGACTTTTCGTCCGGTAATACCTTGCTGACTTCGGGAGCGCCCTTTTGGGGAACGAGCTACGGCAACAGCGGTCTTGTCGACGGCGAGGGCTACTACTATAGGATCATAAGTACCGATTGCGTATATGAGGGGGTCGACCCGGTGGACTCTATTGTTATAGGCGACGCGGACACCAATTATGTGCACTCCGCAGACCTGCCAGTGGTATACCCGGGCAAGATCCACAGGGATGAAAAGTGCGAGGGGGCAGGCTCCTGCACGCAGGACGGGCACAGGGAGGTCCTTACCGGCGTTGATATGGATAACGCGCTCGGAAGCGGAGACAATTCCGCGACGCCGCAGACGAGCTTCAACCACGATAAGGTAACCCTCTTCTTTGAGAATACAAGCGGTGGAACCTTTACCATTCATACCCTTTCAACTGCCTGGGTCAATACAGAGGCCTATCTTTCAAATGTCAAGATAGGCGGCGGCAGGGGGGGGCTTGGAGAGATAAGCACTTCCATTGATATAGCCGATACCCAGACTGTATCTTTCGCTACGCCTCAGGTGAGGGCGGTGGTCAACAGGGATATCGACGACGTACAGATTCCGGCCAATGCCCGTTACGTTCCCATAGAGTTTACCTTTACCGACTCGCTGGGGGATCCGATCGATATGAGGGATGATATGCTCCTTTTTGAGCTTAATACCCAAAACGATTCCACCTTGACTACGACTTGTACGAGCAACCTTACGATATCAGAGACCCTGGAGAGCATCTCGGTCCCGTTCGGCCCGAGTGTAAGCGCTACGCAGCAGGACAGGCCCACATCGCCGACCTTCGGTTATCCGGTGCCCGGGTCGGCGGGGTTAAATAGCGTTCCAAGCGGAGGCGACGCCGACTTGCTGGTCGTTGGAAATATAAGTGTTAATATCTTCGCGCTCGTTAAGAGCAATACGACAGACGGCGAGCTCGGCGGAAAGATCGCTCTAAACACTCCGGTACTCAATTACATCGTTACGGCGAGGACCGTTACTGAGGCGCCTACGAGCGGATATACCGCCGTTACCATGACCGACACGGGCGGCGGCATCTATACCGGGGCGATTCCGCCTAATGACGGCAAGAGGATATGGTACTATATATTGGCGATCGACGCGGACGGCAACTTCGACCGCGACCCGGAGATAGACTCAGGGTCCTATTCATACGACCAGGACACCTATGTATTCGATGTCTGCGACCTTACACCCAACGCGCCTACAGGGCTCACAGCCACGGATAACGGCCTTGATGCGGATCTCGAGTGGACCGCGCCGACCCACTATACAGACGGCTCGCTCATTGATACGGATCTTGATCCTACTGCCTACATCATATATAGAGACGGCGTTGTGATCGATAAGGTAGCCGATCCGACCCTCACATTTACCGACGTCGACCCGGCCAATCCGCTTACAAGCGGGGTATTCAGTTATAATGTATCGGTCATGAACTCGTGCGCTGACCCGGGGCCGAACGAGGGTGCGCAGTCTTCTACATCTTCGACATGCATCGGTGCTTCCGGGCTTGGTTTAATGAGCGTGGACAAGACTTCGATACTCACGGGCGAGAGTTTTACGGTGACGGTTACCGACTGTCTGGCTCTCGCTCCGCCCTATGACCTGACCGTCGACACCTTAAACGAGGACCCATTCCACGTCTTTGCGGTTGATAGCACCGTGCCTGAGTCGATAGAGCCGGCGGGCATTAAAGAGACAGGGGCGGCAACGGGTCAGTTCGAGGTAACTATACATACCACTGACGATGTGGATGTGAGCGCGCCGACGCCTTTGATCCTTACGCTCGCTACCGGAGCTAACGACATAGAGGTAAGCTACACCTTCGCCGGTAACTCGCCGATTTTCATCGACGTCACCCCCGACCCGTGCGACTCGACCCCGAGCGCGCCGACAGGGTTTTCGGGTGTCATGGCCGGGGTCGGTGCAAATGAGACGGTCACCTTGTCCTGGAATGCTGTTACTACCAATGACGACACTTCGACCATTACGGACCTTGTGGGCTACTATGTATACGAGAAGGTATGCGAAAAGACCGATCCTGACTGTGCTGCAGCCGACGCGGTGGCCGATTGGTTCTTAAGGGCCGTTATTGCGGCCGACCCGACCCCGGAGACGCCGGGGCTTACCGCGGATAACGGAAACTATAATAACCGTATATACTACTATAAGGTGACGGCATACGATACGTGCGGTACGCCGGTTGAGAGTGCGGACTCCGGTATATTTACCGATCCAAGCTAGTTATATCCGGCCGGCTAGTGTGTTCCATTGGTGTGTGACCTAAGGGTTTAAGGACAGATAAGAGAGAGATGGAAGGTGAGATCATGAAGAAGGTAGTTGCAAAAGAGAATGAGAGGGGATTCGCCCTGGTGCTCGCCCTGGTCTTTATGCTCGCCATGACGATCATAGGTGTAAGTCTTATTACGAATATGAGTACGGAGATGCATTTAGCGAGCAATGAAAAAGACGCCAAGCTGGCCTTTCAGGTGAGCGAAGCCGGCTTTCAGGATGCGCTCGCGAGAATTCATCTGGCGTCATCCTCGGCCCTTTATGCCGGGGAGCCTGCCGGATTAAACTTTGCCACCAGGGATAGTAACTGGTCAAGTACCTTCACCAGCGCTGAAGGCGATCTCGATTATACGGTAACGATCAAGTATCTCTTGGAAAGTAGCGATCATAACCTCTGTGACAGTAACACGACCGGGCCAAATTCGAGTGACGACGCTGATCCCGATTATGCAAACATCCCGCCGAACGACGATAGCGACCCGGATAATATATATGAGTGCACCAGAAACGGTGAGATCGTCTACTTTGGCCAGGACTTTAATGTAAGCTCCGAGACCACAACCCTTACGTACGGGCAGTTTCCGGTCTATGAGATAACCTCAACCGGCACTGCCGGGGGCAGCAATTCGACCAGGACGGTAACCGGCTATATCGGCTCGACAAACCTCGACCTGGATACCGGTTTTGCCGTTGACACCAACGCGTGCGTATCTGTAGGCGGTGTCGCCTTTGAGATAGATGGCGTAGTCAACCAGGACGCGGGCTGCACGGACTGTGATACGCTCTTAGACTCTACCCCGGGCGAGGGTTGCACGGCCAGGGCCTCCCCCGCCATAATAGACGATTATTTGGGCCTCCCCATGGCCGATGTAAAGGCTATGAGCGACGAGATACACTATTGTATTGGCTTTCCGAACTGCTCCGACGATAACGATGACATACCCAATAGCGGACAGATCGACGGTGTGGTCCAGGACTGGGGCGACTTTGCCGGAGATACCTACGGCTCCTATATATATATTGACAACCCGGGCAATAAAGTCGTTTTAACGGGCGACTTTCAAGGCAGGGGGCTCTTGATGATAAACGGAGATCTCCAGATAAACGGTGGTTTCAACTATGAGGGGTTTGTATTCGTAAACGGTGAGCTCACTCTCGGCGGTGGCGCCAACGAGGTCACTATTACCGGCGGCCTCTTCTCCACCGAACTCTCAACATTTAACGGTAACATTACCGTAGATTACGACCAGGCGACACTTGAGGACGTATCAAGGCAGAACAAGAGCCAGGCCCTTTTATTGTGGAAGAGGGAGTAGGCTATTTAAGTCACTAGTATTAGTATTTTTTTCAGGGTGAGATTGTCCCCCCGATCGAGCCCTATATTGAACTCCCAGCCTTTAGGCTGGGAGTTCGAACGTTACGGCCCCGCCCGCGCCCGGCAGGGGGGATGGGCCGTTATCAGAGAGGCGGATACCTGCTAAGATGAATCTGTTTTCCGTTGCCTATAAACGGGTTAAAAAAATTTGTTAAGAAATTACTTGACATTTTGCCCAGTCTGGAATATGGTTTTAGGTAATAAATGTAAAAGGACATTTATCAGTTCGGTTTGAATGTTCTTTGGCGCTATGGATTGACCGGCCTCTAAGGGCGGCAATATCTGCCTGGAAGGTATATACCAGCTTTGCGGCCTTGAGGCGCTCTAAGTTCACCCATAAGTCGGGATAGCATATATGGCGATTCAAATCGCGGGTCTCTTTAAGAGAAAAGATGTCGTTGCGCTAGATATAGGTTCCAACTCCATAAAGCTCATCCAGATGAGCCAGGCAAAGAGCGGATGGAACCTTGATAAGTTCGGAATTTCATACCTGCCTCCCGAGGCAATTGTAGACGGCTCTATTATCGACTCCATGACGGTTACAAGTACCCTTGTGCAGTTGATGAAAGAGTGCGGCGTTAAAGCCAAAGACGCCGTCACTTCGCTTTCCGGCCATTCCGTTATAATAAAGAAGGTCTCCATGGGTGCTATGACCGATGAGGAACTGGCCGAGAGCATCCAGTGGGAGGCCGAGCAGTACATACCTTTCCCCATGACAGACGTTAATATCGATTTCCAGATACTCGGTGAGGATACCGGGGGTCAGGGTCAGATCGATGTTATGCTTGTCGCCGTAAAAAAAGACGTTATCAACGACTATACCAATGTGCTCAATGAGGCCGGGCTTAACCCCGTCGTCGTCGATGTGGACAGCTTCGCGCTTGAGAATATGATGGAGATCAACTACGTGATAAGCCCCGATGAGAACCTTGTCATGGTAAATATCGGCGCGTCAATTACGAGTATAAGCGTTATAGTAGGCGGAATTACGATCTTTACGCGCTCCATCCCCATGGGCGGCAACCAGTTCACCGAAGAGATCCAGAGGCGCTTTAATATAAACTTTAAAGACGCCGAGGACGCTAAGACGGGCGAGGAGGTCGCAGGGGTCGATGCCAATGAGTTAGACGAGGTAATAAATAGCGTATTGTCGAACCTGACCGGCGAGATCAAGAGGTCTATGGACTTCTTCCTTGCCGGTAGCCAGGATCTATTTATAAGCAAGATCATACTAAGCGGCGGCGGTTCGATGACCAAGGGGCTTTTAGAGATGCTTCAGGAAAAATCAGGGCTTAACGTAGAGTTTGTAGACCCGTTTAATAATATCGATGTCGCCTCCAAGGAGATCAATGGTAAGCCTTTAAAGGATATGGCCCCGTTCTTTGCGGTTGCGGTCGGGCTTGCCACCAGGAGGCTCGGAGACAGATGATAAGGATAAACCTACTCCCCGTAAGGGCCGCCAAGAAGAAGGAGACGATCAGGTTCCAGCTGACCATTGCAGGGCTCTTTACCTTCTTCGTGATAGCGGCCACTGTCCTCTTCTATATCTCCTATCGTAAAGATGTCGCCGTACTTAAAACGGATATAGAGGCCGGCAAGGCCGAGCTTACGGCGCTAAAGAGCAAGATAGGAGTACTCTCCAAGCTTAAGGGACAAAAGAGGGTTCTTGAGGATAAACTAAAGATCGTAAATAAGCTTGAGGAGGCCAGAAAGGGTCCTGTCCAGCTCTTTGAGAGGTTAAGCAACTCAATGCCTGAAAAGGCGTGGTTGACATCTTTGGTAGAAAAGGGCGACACGCTTACCCTTACGGGGGTTGCGGCCTATGACGACGTTATAGCTGACTTTATGAGGAACTTGAAGGAAGAGAAATTTAAAAATATTGAGTTGGTAGTGGCCAAGAGGGCCAAAGGCAAGGGCAAGGGCACGGTCAAGGGCAATCTTGTAGATTTCACGCTCAAGGTGAATAAATAGGCTATGAATCTAAAGTTTAATACCGACGTAATCTTGAAGAGATCTCCCCTGCAGAGGGGATTGATCCTTGTCGTTATCAATGTCATTATAGCCGCGATAGGTTTTTTCATGCTCATAAGTCCTGCTATCGAAGAAGCGGTTGTATTGACCGAAGAGCTTGATAAGCTCAACGCGAAGATAGATGAGAGCAGAACAATCGCCGCCGATATTGCCAAGTATAAGAGAGAGATGGCGGCTTTGGAACTCAAGCTCGTAGAAGCGCTCAGCAAACTGCCTAACGAGAAGGAGATCCCGGACCTTCTCGAAAGTATCTCCGACGCGGTTAAGGAGGTCGGGTTAAATGTCTTTCTCTTCAAGCCCGGCAAGGTCAGGAAGAAGGGCTTTTATGCAGAGGTTCCCGTTAATATGACGGTTCAGGGCGGCTATGAAAGTCTCTATGAATTTTCAGACAGAATGGCCAAGCTCCCGAGGATAGTAAATATAGGAAGCCTTAATATAAAGAGCCCGAAGAAGAGTTTCTCACCCATACTAGAGACCAAACTTGTGGTGATGACATTTATGTTCATACCACCGGAACCGCCGTCCAAAAAGAAAAAAAGGAGATAGAGTAGCGTGCCAAGCTCAATCTTGAGATCTATCGCCAAGTATATGTTTATCATTGTTTTGTCCCTTCTTGTGGTTTCGTGCGGGGGCGATGATGCGGCTGATTCCGGCTCGATTAAGGCGACTGCCAAGATGCCCGTGCCCAACAAGGCCGCGGCGGCCAAGAAAGCCGCCGCAGAAAAGAAGGCCGCCGCAGAAAAGAAGGCCGCGCTGGAGGCAGAGAAGGCTAAGGCCCTTAAGGCTGCGCACAGGACGGGTATGCGTAATCCTTTTCAGTCCTATATAGTTCCTACTGAGACTGTCAAGGAAGATAGGATCCTCGGGCCGCTTGAGTGCTGTGAGTTGAGCCTTTTCAGGTTAATGGCGGTTATAAGTGGCACAAACAGGCCGAGGGCGCTGATCATGGCTCCTGACGGAGAGAAATATATTACCAAAAAAGGTGATGTGATGGGGCTTCGCGGAGGGAGGATCACCAGGATATATAGTAATAAGATTGTAATAGAGGAAAGATTCAAAGACCCGCGCGAAGGTAAGATGGTAAAAGAGATTGTGGAAATAAAACTGCCTTCAAGTGAGGATAAAAAGAAATAATGGAAAATTTAACTCTTAAGGGCCAGGAAAGATATCTCGCATAGCCAGGTTTTTGAGCCGTGTTGTTTTTTAGGATAATGGAGGCAATATGAAAATAATAAATTACTTTTATAAAGGCCGATCTCATTACCGTATCATAGGTCTTTTCTTCTTCGCCGTCCTCTTCGCTGTCAATGCCGGGGCCGCTTCGATAGAGGCCATAAATGTGGTCGGTGATGGAGACGCCGTTATGATAGAGACCACGGAGGATGTTAAGTATACTGTCTTCAAGCTAAGCGATCCGCCGAGGCTTATAGTGGATATCCCGGGCATTGAGACCAGCAAGGTAGCAAAGACAATCACAGTAAATAATGCATTTGTCGGTACTATCTCCGCCTCGGACTTCAAGGTTGCGGGCAAGCCCATGGGCAGGATCGTAATAGGGCTTAAAGACGGCGTGGATCATGAGGTAAAGTCCGGCGAGCGCAGTATCCTTGTAAAGCTTGCCGGGGGCACTTCGATTGAGAGTGCCGATGACGGGCCGGTAGCAAATAAGGCTACATCAATACTGGAGATCAATACGGCCCAGGAGGGTGATAAGACTTTGATCCGTATCGTGACCAATGGAGAGGTCGGCAACTTCAACTCCTTTGGTTTTGACGATCAGGCAAGCGTTGTCATAGACGTGTGGGGGGTTGACAGCTCTTTGAAGAAGGAGTTTTTCGATATAGATAGCCCACATGTCAAATCGATCAAAATAGGCGAGCATGAGGAGAAGGTGAGGTTGGTCTTCAGCTCGATGACCGATAAGGTGCCGAATTACTTTGTTGAGAAGTCGGGCGAGGTTATTTTATTGACCCTGGGTGTAGAAAAGGCCGATAAGGTTGTCAGCATCCCCGAGGCCCCGGCAGATCTCCTGATCGTCGAGGAAGTAGATTTTGAGAAATTCAAGGATAGAGCGAGGCTCACGGTAAAAAGCTCGGGCAAGCCCAGATATTCGCTCAAGAGGAGCCTGGACGGAAAGCTCCTTACCATAGATATCCTTGACGCGACGCTTCCGCCGTCCATGGTCCGGACCATAGACGCTATGGACCTGGATACGCCGGTGGCGACTATTAGTTCGTACCAGTCCTCTAAGGAGCCGACGAGCGAGGTGCGCATACTTTTGAGGCTTAAAGAGGACGTTCCATATAATATCTATGAGACCGACGATACTATTACCGTAGACTTTTCTCTTAGCGCTAACGTGTTGCTTGACGAGCCCGACGCGGATGTGAAGCTTGCGATGGCCAAGGCCGAGTCTGATCGAAAGGCACGGGTTGCGGTCGAGAGGGAGGCCTCTCTTGCAAAGGCGGAGGCAGAAGTGAAGGCAAGGGCGGATGCCGAGAGGGCCGCTTTCCTGAGGGCCGAGAGCGAGAAGAAGGCCGCTACGGCAAAGGCCGGGTCTGAGAAGATGACGGATGCCGAGAGGGCCGCCATGGAATTGGATGAGAGAAGAAAGAGGGAGACGCTTGACAGGGTTAAGGTCAGTGCCGCAAAGAAGGCCCTGGCGGCAAAAGTAGAGGCCGATGCACTTGCAAAGTCCGAAGCAAAGCGCCGCAAGGTTACCATAGACAAGGCCGAGGCCCTGATGAAGGCTTATACAGACAGGGAGTTTAAGGTAGTAAAGGAGAGGACGGCCGAGCCTGTAAGGACCGCCAATCTTGATGAGGTTAAATCCAAGGAGTCCTTAGACGATTTTGATAAGAAAGTATATACAGGAAGAAGGCTTGACCTCGATATGGTCGGGGTCGATATTAAGGATATACTAAAGCTGATAGCGGAGGTGAGCGACCTTAATATCATAGCGGGCGATGACGTCAAGGGTGCGGTAACCATGCGCCTGAAGAACGTGCCGTGGGACCAGGCCCTGGATCTGATACTCCTTACCAAGGGGCTCGGCCAGGACAAGGTAGGTAATGTAGTAAGGATAGCCCCGCTTCAGCAGATACGTAAGGAACAGGAAGAGGCGCTTGCGGCCCGTAATGCTCGTAAAAAGGTCGAAGAGCTTGATACAGAGTATATACAGGTAAACTATGAAGAGGCCACCAATCTGGAGAAGCATATCAAGGAGGTGCTCTCAGACAGGGGAAGTGTTACAAGCCACGAGGCGACCAATACCATAATCGTAAGGGATATCGCGGAAAATATCGTGTCGGCCAGGGATGTGGTGGTCCGTCTTGATCGCGTAGTGCCACAGGTGCTTATTGAAGCAAGGATCGTAGAGGCCGAGACGAGCTTTGCAAGGGACCTCGGTATTCAGTGGGGTTTCGATTACGCAAATAAGAATACCCACACGGATGTATTCGGTAGCGGAACGGTTTCGGGACAGAATCCTCCGCTCTCAACAAGGTCCGGCGCCGCGAACTATGCCGTAAACCTGCCGGCGACCGGTGTTGCCGGAGCGCTTGGCGCGATGGGTTTTGTCTTCGGAACCTCAGGAGATAATCCGATGATCTTGGATCTGCGCCTGACCGCCGGAGAGCAGGCGGGTCTCTTAAAGACAATCTCAAGGCCGAGGATTACAACGCTCGACAATAAGGAGGCCAAGATCGAGCAGGGTGAGAGCATACCGTTCGAGACGGCCTCTGATTCGGGTACTGCTACGACTTTTATAGACGCCAACTTGAGCCTTACCGTTACGCCGCAGATAACGCCGGACGGTAGCGTGCTGATGAAGATCAAGGCGAGCAGAAACTCCATAGGTACATTTAAGACATCCTCTGGTGAGCCGAGTATCAACAAGAAGGAGGCCCAGACAGAGGTGCTTGTAAGGGATGGCGAGACGACCGTAATAGGCGGCATAGTCATATCCGATACGACCAGCAGCGACGCAGGCATCCCCTATTTAAAAGATATCCCGCTTCTGGGCTGGCTCTTTAAGAACAAGTCAGTATCTGATAAGCAGACAGAGCTGTTGATCTTTATAACTCCAACGATAATAAAGAACGAACCGGAAATGGGGTAGCGGGTTTTTTGTTCTCTTTGATGCACCCTTACGAGTGTTAAGGGTGCATTTTTTTTAGGTACAATTCTTTTACGGTTTTGGCGTATTTAATATGCCGGCCGAAATTAAAGAAAAGGGAAAGTGGAGATGTTAAGATATCTTACAAGCGGTGAGTCTCACGGCATGGAGCTCTCGGCCATTATTGAAGGGGTGCCCTCAGGTCTAAAGCTTAGTGCAAAGGATATCGATGTGGATCTCGCCAGGAGGCAGGGCGGTTACGGGCGCGGCGCCAGGATGAGCATAGAGAAGGACACGGTACTTATAACAAGCGGCGTCAGGTTCGCTAAAACGCTTGGCTCCCCCATAGGGTTAAGGGTGGAGAACAAGGACTATCCGAACTGGCAGGGGGCCATGAGTTCGGGGAGAACGAATGTAGGTGACAAGAAGAGAGTTACAAGGCCGAGGCCCGGTCATGCCGACCTTCCGGGTGCAATGAAGTATGACCACAGCGATGTTAGAAATGTTCTTGAGCGCTCAAGCGCGCGCGAAACAGCCGCCCGTGTTGCCGTCGGCGCCGTGGCAAAGAGGTTCCTCGATGAGTTCGGAATAAGGGTGATGAGTTGGGTCCTTGATATCGGCGGCATTGGAATCGATATCGCAACAGACGCAGCAAAGATGGAAAAGCTCTTTAGCTCAGCGGAAGCTTCCCTTGTACGTTGTCCTGATAAAGAGGCTACGCGTAAAATTATATCGCGTATCGATAAGGCAAAGGCAAGTGGAGACAGTTTAGGCGGCACCTTTCAGGTGGTTGCAACGGGTGTGCCCCCCGGGCTCGGCTCTCACGTTCAATGGGACAGGAAACTTAACTCCAGCCTTGCGGCGGCGCTTATGAGCATACAGGCAATAAAGGGCGTTGGTGTGGGCGTGGGCTTTGAGGCGGGAAAACTTAAGGGTTCAGAACTCCACGATGAGATTTTTTATAAGAAGGGTAGCGCGAAAAAAGGCAAGGCGAATTCCTTCTGGCCGCAGAGCTCCGGATATTACAGAAAGACAAATAACGCCGGGGGGATCGAGGGCGGCACCTCCAACGGAGAGCCGATAATTGTATGCGCCGCCATGAAGCCGATACCGACCTTGTACAAACCGCTTCGTAGCGTCGACATAAGGACGCACAAGCCCTTTAAGGCGAGTGTTGAGCGTTCCGATATCTGCGCGGTACCTGCCGCGGCCGTAATAGGCGAGGCGGTCGTCGCTTTTGACCTGGCCCGCAATTTTCTTGAGAAGTTCGGCGGGGATTCGATTCGCGAGATAAAGAGAAACTACAGAGGGTACCTGAAGCAGATAGAGAGTTTTTGATCTTACGGGTTCGGCTCCGGGCATCTTCCGTAGCCTCCTGTTATTCGGCATTCTGGCATAAAACCTTCTTTCAAATTGGTGTTGAGCATTTCTAAGAGCGCAAATATCATCATTACGGGCTTTATGGGGACAGGCAAGAGTGTTGTGGGCAGGGTGCTCTCAAGGCGTCTGGAGAAAAGCCTCCTCGACACCGATGATCTGATCGAGAAGAGGGCCGGCATGAAGGTCAAGGAGATATTCAGCCGATTCGGCGAGGGCCGCTTCAGAGAGCTTGAGAGCGAGGTGGTCATAGCGCTCTTAAACGGCGATTTCGGCGAGGGCTTCGTTCTTTCTACCGGCGGGGGGATCGTGATCGACCGTGAGAACAGGCAAAGGCTCGCTGAGCTTGGAACAGTAGTCTGTCTTAACGCTTCGGTTGAGAGTATATTAGAGAGGGTTTCAAAGAGCAGTGAGAGGCCGCTCTTAAATAGTGCCGCGCCGAAAGATGAAATTGAAAGGCTCCTTGAGGAGCGAAGCTCATTTTACGCGGAAGCGGACCTCGTCGTCGATACCACAGGTAAGGGCATCGAAGAGGTGGCGGGTATTGTAGAGGAATTTATTCATGAAGATAATTAATGTAGACCTGGAGGGCAAGGGGAGCTCTCTCGACAGGTCATATCAAATATTGATAAAGAGGGGGCTTATTGAAGAGGTTGGCCCAAGGCTCCTGGAGCTTGGTGTGGGTAAGCGCGCGGCCCTTATAACCAATCCGACGGTAATGGGGCTATACGGTAATGATCTAATGAAGAGCCTTGAGAGCGCGGGCTTTGGTGTCGTTGTGATCGAGATGCCCGACGGTGAAGAGTTTAAGAACCTCGGGGAGGCGTCAAAGGTCTACGATCGACTCGTTCAGGAGAAGCTTGACAGAAGCTCTCCGGTCGTCGCGCTCGGCGGGGGTGTGGTAGGGGATTTAGCCGGATTTGTGGCGGCGACATACCTGCGCGGTGTGCCTTATGTGCAGGTGCCGACGACACTGCTTGCCCAGGTCGATAGCTCGGTCGGTGGCAAGACCGCTGTAAATCACCCCATGGGAAAGAACCTGATCGGTTCTTTCTATCAGCCGAAACTGGTGATCATAGACCCCGATGTTTTATCCACTCTCGACGAGAGGGATGTACGTACCGGGCTCGCCGAGGTAGTAAAGCACGGTATCATACGAGACAAGGATTATTTTGAATTTCTTGAGCTTAAAGCAAAAAAGATCCTCGGGCTTGCTCATGAGATAGAAGAGGCGATCGAGCGCTCTTGCGAGATAAAGGCGAGCGTGGTGAGCGAAGATGAAAGAGAGGCCGGGGTAAGGGCCATACTAAACTTCGGCCACACATTCGGCCACGCGATAGAGGCCGTAGCGGGATATAGTACATATCGCCACGGTGAGGCCGTTAGTATGGGCATGCTTATGGCGGCCGGTTTTTCAGCAGAGCTCGGTCTCTGTGACGCCGCCCTTGTTGATAGGATAAAGGGGCTACTCGATTCTCTAGGGCTTCCAACAGGTGTGCCAAAGCTCAGCCCCGATGATATTCTCGATTCTATATTTCTCGACAAGAAGGTAATGGCGGGCAGAGTGCGTTTCGTTCTCTTAAAGGGGCTTGGAGAGGTGGTAATAGAAGAGGTGGACGAGGATAAGATCAGTAGTTATCTTAAAAAGATATTTTAGCGCGCAACTACGGAGCCATATCAATTATATCTTGACTTGCACGTGATAGTCTTATAATTTTTCAGGTGTTGTTAATCAGTCTTTGGAGCTAACGTTTGGTGGCGCGTAAAGGTCAAATTAAGAGCGAACTTATTTACGCGGCCAGACTTAAGGCTCTGCGTAGCGCGATGAAGGGAGCTGTGGTCGACTCTTTACTTCTGACCGACCTTGCCAATATTCGTTACCTTACAGGTTTTACCGGTTCTAACGCCAAGGTCGTCGTAACGCTTAAGGGAGCGTGGTTCTTTACCGACTTTAGATATGACTCGCAGGCCCGAGAAGAGATAGGCGAGGCCGGCGGGTTTAAGATAAGAATATTAAAAAAAGGATGGATAGAGGACCTCGCCGTCCTTGTGAGTAGGCTTAAAAAAGACTCGCTCTCCTTTGAAGAGTCTCACTTGACTTACTCTGATTTCAGGGGACTTAAAAAGTCTCTTAAGGGTGTGAGGTTAAAGCCTGTCAGCGGCCTTGTTGAGGGCTTGAGGCAGATTAAGGACTTACTTGAGATCGAGCGGCTTCAAAGGGCAGCCGCAATAGCAGATGAGGGTTTTAAAGAGGCAGGGAGGTTGATCAGGAAGCTTCGTAAGGGATTGACCGAGTTAGACGTCTCTGAGGCCCTTGAGAGGGTATTAAAGAAAAAAGGCGCATTCGGCCCGTCATTTGATATAATCGTGGCGTCAGGCGCGCGTAGCGCCCTCCCTCACGGCTCCCCGAGCGATAAGCGCATAAAGAGGGGCGAGTTTGTGATAGTCGATATGGGGGCCCTCTACAAGGGCTACCATTCCGACGCTACCCGGACATATATCACGGGCAGGGGGACAAAGAGGCATTTGGAGATATATGATACGGTAAGGACGGCCCACGACCTGGCTATTGATATTATTCGCCCCGGGGTAAAGGCCGCTGATATCGACCGGGCGGCGAGAGATCATATCGAGCGCTCGGGCTTTGGAAAGTATTTCGGCCACGGCACGGGCCACGGCACAGGGCTAAATATCCATGAGGGGCCAAACATCAGCCCGAAGAGTAAGGACGTGATAGAAGAGGGCATGGTATTTACTATCGAGCCGGGTATATATGTTCCGGGTTTTGGCGGTGTGCGCATAGAGGATATGGTTCTGGTTACTAATGACGGAGCTACTTTGTTGACCAGGTCGTCCCAAGGGGTTTAGGTCCCTGGATAGGAGAATAGATGGATTTAAAGGAGATAAAGGCCTTATACAAGTTTTTTAAGGGCACCGACCTTGTAGAGCTTGAGACCGAGGGAGAGAGCGGCAGGATCAGGTTTAAAAGGGGTGATGGCGCACCTGTCGAGAGGGTTGTTAGGGTTCAAGAGCAGATTTTGGCGGCCCCTGGTGCGGTGGCTCCGGCCCTCGAGCCTGCTGTGGAGCCGGATGAGAATATAGAGATAATCTCCTCACCCATGGTCGGTACCTTTTATCGCGCCCCGAGCCCGGAGGCCCCGCCCTTTATCGAGCTTGGGGACCTTGTTAAGAAGGGCCAGCCGATCTGTATTATCGAGGCGATGAAGCTTATGAACGATGTGGAGAGCGAGGTTGCCGGAAAGGTGGTCGATATCATGGTTGAGAACGGCCAGCCCATCGAGTACGGAGAGCCCCTTATAAAGATAGAGGTATAGGGGCGAGCGAAGTTTTTTGATTTAAGTGAATCAGGTCCGTCTTCCTGTGCACCAGGGATGAAATATCCTATCCAAAACAAGAATCTACTTACGAGAGAAATTTATGTTCAATAAGGTGTTGATCGCTAACAGAGGTGAGGTGGCGGTTCGTATAATCAGGGCCTGCAGGGAGCTAGGAATACAGACCGTGGCGGTCTATTCCGAAGCGGACAGGGACGCTTTGCACGTAAGGCTCGCCGACGTCGCAATATGCATAGGGCCGGCAAAGAGTGTCGATAGTTACTTGAATATCTCCTCTCTGGTAAGCGCTATGGAAATAGCCGATACCGACGCGGTCCATCCGGGCTACGGATTTCTCGCCGAGAGCGCAGAGTTCGCTGAGGTCTGCGAGAACTGCGGCATAAAGTTTATCGGCCCAACGTCGGCTACAATGCGTCTTATGGGCAATAAGATAAAGGCCAAGGAGGTGGCGGAAGAGAACAAGGTGCCGGTTATGCCCTGGTCAAAGACCGCGATAACGGATGAGCAGGAGGCGGTCAAGGTAGCTAAAAAGATCGGGTTTCCGCTTTTGATCAAGGCCGCAAGCGGTGGGGGCGGTAAGGGGATGAAGCTCGTCCATACACAGGCGGCCCTGCCGGGGGCTTTCCACATGGCAAAGAGGGAGGCGCAGGCGGCCTTCGACGATGCCGAGGTTTTTTTGGAGCGTTATTGCGAGAAGCCGCGCCATATAGAGATTCAGATCGTGGCCGATGATTTCGGCAATATCATACACCTGGGAGAGAGGGAGTGCTCCATACAGAGGCGCCACCAGAAGATACTCGAAGAGGCCCCGAGCCAGTTTGTGGACGAGAAGCTCAGGAACAGGATGGGCGAGGCCGCCATAAAGTTAGCCAGGGCGATAAATTATAATAGCGTCGGCACGGTGGAGTTTCTTGTCGATAAAAATAAAAAATTCTACTTTATGGAGATGAACACCCGTATTCAGGTGGAGCACCCGGTGACCGAGAATGTTACCGGCATAGACCTGGTTAAGGAGCAGATAAAGGCGGCCGCAGGCGAGAAGCTCAAGCTAAAGCAGAAGAAGGTGCGCTTTAAAGGCCACAGCATTGAGTGCCGTATAAACGCCGAGGATCCGGATAACTATATGCCTTTCCCCGGTACGATTACAGAGTATAACGCTCCGGGAGGACCCGGGGTGAGGGTCGACTCGGCCGCATACTGCAACTATACGGTTCCTACGCACTATGACTCGCTTATCGCGAAGCTGATCGTACACGCCGAGAACAGGCAAGAGGCGATTGTGAGGATGGCTGGGGCGCTTGATGAATATCATGTGGCCGGCGTGAAGACCAATATACCGCTTCATCGAAAGATAATGAAGGACCACGATTTTCTAGCCGGAAATGTCGATATCAACTTTCTCTCAAGGTATTCCTAGTTTGTGTCACGTGTTCTCATCGGAATTTCTTTCTAAATAATAAACTAAGGCGCATATGGACCCGTGGAGACTTATACTCGACCCCCCGCGAGAAGGGGTGGAGAATATGGCCGTTGATGAAGCTATTTTGAGGACTATGGAGGCTGGGGCCGATATGGGCGTCGAGCAGATGCCGACGCTAAGGCTCTATTCCTGGGCTGAGCCGACCCTCTCTATAGGTTATATGCAAAATGCCGGGCCGTTTATAGGTCCGCGTCCGGAAGAGGAGCGCTTGCCTCTGGTTAGACGTATTACCGGGGGCCGGGCGGTGCTGCACGACATGGAGATAACATATTCGATCGTATGTCCCGCGTTGCATCCGCTCTTTGCCCGCGGCATAGAGGAGGCCTACCGCGTTGTAAGCCTCGCTATAGCCGGGGCGCTAAAGGAGTTTGGCGTGAGTGCCTCCTTTGAGCGCGGGGTGGGGGTGAGCAAAAAAGAGGTACGTGGTGGCGGGCGAGGCGGGCGTGGCAAGGACAAGGGTGCCTGTTTTCTTACCACGTCGCGCTACGAGGTCGTGGCCGGTGTGGCCGGCAGCGATAGTAAAAAGATAGCCGGGAGCTCCCAGAGGCGCTTTAAAGGGGCCTTCCTCCAGCACGGCTCCATTCTCATGGGGCTCGATAAAAAGCTTACTGAGCGGGTCTTCGGCAAAGAGGCCGCGGAGAAGATCGCCTGTGTAAGCGATTTTACGGACTTAAAGCCCGACGGCGTCGACCATATCAAGGGGGCGCTCATAGAGAGGTTGGCCGGGGCTCTTGATGCCGAGTTCTTTGTCTCCAAACTCTCCGCGCCGGAATACTGCCTGATGAAGGATCTGATGGAGGAGAAATATTCAATGAAAGAGTGGAACGAGCACAATGTCGGTAGGAGTAAAGTGGAAGATTGACGAACTAAGGTTTCAATTGATTTAAAGATATAATGTTAATTTTGACTTAACTTGGTTGTAGGTGTACAGTTGGGATTGGTCGTACAACTCGCTTGGAGACTGGCCAAGGAGATCAAAGAGTCCCTATAGATTATTTACGAATACAGATATTTACTCTAAGGATGGGTCTGTAAATAGGGGCGTGCCTTTTGTTGCGAAATGTAAACTCGGGTTGTTTGTGATAAATCGAATCTTTTTTTATTAATGAGAGACTAAAGATGGGAGTAGAATATTCAGGTACTATAGAGAGGATGCGCTGGGTTGGAAAGCTCAAGAATGATTCGGCTGTTGCGAGGAGGCTGGGCGTTACACCGCAGGCCCTCAGTAATTACAAGAAGAGAGGCGAGCTCCCCACTGACCTGGTGCTTAGATTTTCGGATATATTTAGCCTATCTATAGATTGGCTTATAAGAGGGGAAGGTGATATTTTTCGTGCAGATTATGAACCCCCCAAAGATGCCCCTGGAATTCATCCTGGTCATGTCAGTACTTCATCGAATAGTACCGATGCTTCGCCGCTTACAACCGAACAACTGATATGCATCGACAAACTGCTCAAGATTTTAAATGATTCTGACGATGCAATTGTCGATGCGCTGAAACTTAGCATTGATTCATTCTATAAATTCACGACTATGGAGATTGATAAGCAAGATAAAGAGGTAGAGTCTGCCGTATAGGGTCTGAAAATTTGTGTACTGCTATGAATAGTGTGAATAGAACCTTTTCCCTTGAATTGGTGTAAAATTTACTCATGGTGTCAGGTAGATATCTATAACAATTCAAGGTCAAGAATACTTAAAGAAGAAATTTGTATACTAATAGAGATAAAGAAATTTCCAATATTTTTGCTAGGGATTTTTCCAGGTTCGAGCTAGCCAGTATATTGGAGATTATAGAGGCAGCTAGAACCTGTACAGGTGAAGCCTCTTTTTGTGACGCCATCCTTAGATGCAAGGAATTATTAGGTATGGATTTTGCTATTAGTGGGCTAGCTAAAAAAGAAGAAGACGGTTCATTAACAATTTTGAGTATGATAAATGGTGACTATCCAGAGGAATGGGTGGAAATATATAAATCTGAGGAGCTTTATAAGATTGATCCAATTATAAAATATCATAAACGGTTTTCAATGACTCAGCCGTGGTCAGTTACAATTAGAGCCTTAAGCGATGATGTCTCATCGCAACTTTTATGTCGAGCCAGTGATTTTGGATTAAAATATGGACTTTCAAGTAGCATCGTTGCCCTTGAGACGCAGGTATTTGGAATTTTCTCTTTCGCATCCAGACAAAATAGGTATGATGAGCACCACAAGAAGGTTTTGGATATAATTGTTTTGCATCTTTATAGGGCCCTTGCTGGTTTATACAAAAATTCTATAAATAGAACAGAGATCCTTATTTGCTAGAGTTCAAGGGTGGTAGGAATGGACCTAAAGAAATATTCAAAAAATGAGCTTGCCAATATCCTGAGTATAATCCAAGGCGCAATAACCTGCCAGGATGAGGCTGGAATAGTAGAGCTGTTAGAAAAAACAAGAGAGGTTGTCTGTGCTGACTATAGCATATGTGGCATAGGTAAGGGTGACAGCAACAGTCTATCAAAAGCTGGTCCTCCTAAAATTATTAACGGCAGTTATCCGATGGAATGGTTAAGAGTATATGCCGAATCAAATTTGTTTTATGTTGACCCCATTATCTGGCATAATTTTCAATCTCCGGGAGCACAATTATGGACTGAAACTTATAAGAAGTATGGCGAAAAAGTTTCACAGGAGTTCATAGATAAGTCTAATGACTTTGGCATATGCTACGGTACAAGTGGTGGTGTCTACGATAAGTTAACAGAGGTATCTACCATCTTTACTTTTTCAAGCTCTCGCGATCGATTTGAACAGTACCATAAGGAGATACTTTCGATTGTAGCGCCGCACTTGCATCAAGCATTACTTAGAATAGTCAAGCAGTCCCATATTAACCTGCTTGGTTCGCTTTCTGAGCGTGAGAAAGAGATTATCAATTGGATGAAGGAAGGAAAAACTAATTGGGAGATATCTATAATACTTAGCATAAGTGAGAATACTGTAAAATTTCATATTAAGAACATCGAAAGTAAGCTTTCTGCTGTCAATAAAGCCCATGCGATCGCAATCTTCTGTGATCAGGCTCAGGCAATTCAATGAACCAGTTGTAAAAATCCGGTCTTTTTTCATTTAACATCACATCGAACTTTTCCCAATCCATAACCACAATGCCAGATAAGACACCCTCACCTAATAGCTTAAAATCACCAATTTGTTCAAAAGGAAATTTACTTCTTTTGAGAAGTACATAGTATCTTTTTTCTACGATTGTAAGCAAGTAACGCAGAGCATTCATCTTGCTCCAGTGATACATTGCCTTATAAAGAAGATAAACTATGCTCATTGTTAGATGCTTATCTGTACGAACGCTCTTCTTAACACATATCCTGGTTGCCTCAAACATTGTTAGTGGTTTTTTGAAAGGTTTGTCATTTGGAAGAAGAGTAGAAAACTCCTTTTCAATCATAAATGGTTTTGGTGAGTGTATCAGTCTAACATGTCCTAGCAATTCATTCTTCTCGTTGAAAATACCAAGGCTATGAGCAAATTCGTCATAGGCATCGACATCCAGTCTACTTAGTGATGCCGGAACCCACCGAAGCTCCTCACAAAAGACCTCATACCTTAAGCGAAAAGCAGTCTCATGCTCTTCTGCTGAACTCAGCTCCTTTACGACAAAGTTATTTTCGCAAAAAATCATTTCCATGTGTGTGGAGTAACACGCAAGGAGTTTTAATATAACTACCCGAAAGTATAGGTGACGCTCGATATCTAAACGGGTTATTAGTATAAGGGCATATATTCTTGACGATACTTTTGTCGGCATACTCATCAATAGATAAGGAGGGGATATCATGAAAAGCACTGATATACTTAAGCGGTTGCGTTCAATGCGAGTAAGCAAAGGTTTGACTCAAACGTCGCTTGCAAAAGCCATTAGCTGTAGCGTAGAAGAATATTCACAGAAGGAATTGGGGCGAAAAGCAATCTCAACAGAGGAGTGGGTGCTGATTGCAGATATACTTGAAGTGCCAGTGGAAACGTTTTTTTTGATGGTTCCATCTAAAACCTTTGAGGAAAGCAAAAAACTTATTTATAGCTATTATCGCCTCTCTTTAAGGAGTAAAACCACTGTTATGATCCTCCTGGAGGCCTTATTGTATAGTCAGTGGTGTGAAGCCAAAGAAAATGAGGAAGCTGAAAAGAAAGATAAGGTAAGATCCACGAATAAACTTTCACTGGTGAGCTCTGCTTAGCATGACCTGCCCCTCAGAAGCTGGTTCAGTATAATTTCATAGCCAGTTAGAAAATTCAAAAGTTTTATCCACTCCCTTGTTGGAAGTCTATTGGGTGCATGCCATCCTCCTTCATCAGGTTTTCTGCTCATGAATCAACTGCTTAAAAGGTTGCCCCGGATGCTCTTTCGCATTGACTTGGCGGGATTAAATGTTAAAATTGCCGAAACAAAAGATAAAGGAGATAATATGCTATTATCGATAAAAGGGGGAAAGGGATATATGCCGCGCTCAAGCCAACGGGTTTCTTATATTATCTTTATGTTCGTTTTCCTTATGGCGGTCAGTTTCCCTGTTCTCACACAAGCAAAGCCAGGAGGAGGAAAGATGGAGTCCAAGAATACAACGGTAATAATCCAGACCGAGTTCGGCGATATGGAGCTGAAATTCTTTCGCGAACTCGCCCCGAAGCACGTAGAGAACTTCGTAAAGCTCGCCAGAGAGGGCTTTTATAATGACACCTTGTTCCACAGGGTCATCCCGGGTTTTATGATCCAGGGCGGTGATCCCAATACAAAGACCCCGGATACGAGGAGCTACGGCACAGGGGGGCCGGGTTATTCCATAGATGCGGAGTTTAGCGATAAGAAGCATACGAGGGGGATACTCTCCATGGCCCGCAGCCAGGACCCGAACAGCGCAGGAAGCCAGTTCTTCATAGTGCTCAAGGACTCCTTCTTCCTAGACGGCCAGTATACGGTCTTCGGGGAGGTCGTAAAGGGCATGGAGGTAGCGGACGAGATAGTGAACCGCCCCAGAAACTCCAGAGACCTTCCAAACGATAAGGTCTGGATGGAGATGAAGGTCGTAGAAGAGTAGATATTACGCTTCGTCCCGGACGGTACCCGTCCGGGACGAAGCGGGTTTGTAAAGAGTTGAAAACTTTGTACTTGCATTGGAAATTATAGTGTGTTAAATTAAAAAGATTCAAGGGTAACTCTTTGACTTAAGTGGGCTTTAGCCCACTTTTTCTTTTTAAGGAATAGCTTCATCTTTTTAAGGAATGATCCTATCCTTTCAAGGGATAGGCCCAAGAAATGGTCTCCAAAATCGGCCCTCCTCACTTGTGACCAGTTTATGAACCTCGGCATCGAAAATAGTGTTAAGAAGTTGATCGAGCCGGTCGTAGAGGAGATGGGCTTTGAACTTGTGGAGGTAGAGTACCTTCAGGCCTATGGCGGCTGGGTATTAAGGCTCTACGTTGACAAGCCCGGTGGTATCACCATAGACGAGATTACGCGTGTAAGCCGTGAAGCCGGGACCATTCTTGATGTGGAGGATATTATCGCGGACGGCTACTCTCTGGAGGTCTCAAGCCCGGGGCTTGCGAGGCCGTTGGTGAAGCCGGAGCACTTCACCCGGGCCATCGGAAAGAGAGCGCGCATTCGTACTAAAGCCCCTGTCGAGGGCAGAAAGAATTTTAAGGGCTCGATAGAGGGCTTCTCTGAGGGGACGCTCACTTTTGTTGACACGGATTCAAAGAGTTATAAGATAGAGATAGAGAATATTGACAAGGCAAGGCTTGAGGCCGATATATAGAAGGTATGGAGAGGAAAGTGTTAAATCTAGCGAATATTATAGACCAGGTAGGCAGGGACAAGGGCATAGACAAGGATGTTCTTATCGACGCGCTGGAGAGCGCTATGCTAAAGGCCGCTGAAAAGAGATTCGGGGGCACCAAGAATATAGAGGCGCACTATGACGAGGAGGCCGGTGAGATAGAGCTCTTTCTCTTTAAGTCCGTTGTCGAAGATGTCGAAGACGAGGATATTCATATCACCCTTGACGAGGCCAGGGAGCTCGATCCCGATGCGGCGCTCGGCGATGAGCTTGGTGTGAAATTAAACGCGGCCGAGTTCGGGCGCATCGACGCGCAGACCGCAAAGCAGATCATAATTCAAAAGGTCAGGGACGCCGAGCGCGATATAATCTTTGAAGAGTACAGCGCGAAGAAGGGCGAGATAATCACCGGGATCGTGCAGAGGTTCGAGAGGGGAGATATTATCGTGGATCTCGGCCGTGCCGAGGCCGTCATGCCCAAGAAGGAGCAGGTAAGGCGTGAGGGCTATCGCCAGGGCGAGAGGATACGCGGTATTGTCGCCGATGTAAGACAGGACTCCAAGGGCCCTCAGGTGGTAATGAGCAGGACCCACCCGGACTTTCTCATCCAGCTCTTCAAGATGGAAGTGCCTGAGATCTATGAGGGCATAGTCGAGGTCAAAGGGGCGGCGCGTGAGCCGGGCGATAGAGCAAAGATCGCAGTTTACTCGCATACCTCGGAGGTCGACCCGGTCGGGGCCTGTGTCGGTGTAAAGGGCTCAAGGGTACAAAGCGTAGTCCAGGAGCTTAAGGGAGAGAAGATAGATATCGTGCATTGGTCCGAAGATCAGCCGGTATTCGTTAAAAACACTCTAAGCCCCGCCCAGATATCAAGGGTTGTTGTCGATGAGGAAGAGCACTCCATGGAGGTGATCGTCCCGGACGATCAACTTTCGCTCGCCATAGGAAAGAAGGGGCAGAATGTAAGGCTTGCGGTAAGGCTCACCGGATGGAGGATCGATATAAGCACCGAGACCGATAGTGCCGGGGGAGAGAAAGCACCGCTCACACCTGATGAGGCGCTTAAAAAAGAGGTCGAGCTGGCAGAAGCCGCAGAGGGTTCCTCTAAGTCAGCGAGCGACATCGCTTCCCTTGAGGGTGCAGGGCCCAAGACCACAGAGCAACTTAGAGAGGCGGGCTTCGATACCCTTTTAAAAGTATCCGAGGCAAGTGTTGAGGATCTCACAGCTATTGAAGGGATAGGGCCCAAGAAGGCCGAAAAGCTACTTAGCAGTGCTAAGGAGAAGCTCTCCGAGTAGCTTTGGCGTAAGCGCCGGGCAAGAGGGCGTCAATATAGAGAAAATAGACGAGGATATGGCTACAAAAGACGAAGAGAAGAAAGAAGAGACAACAGAGGTAGTCGGCGAGATAGAGGAGAAGAGGATCAAGCCCGCTGTCATACGCCGTCGTGCGGCCAAGCCCAAGGCCAAGCCTAAAGTTCAGGAGGCAGTAGAGGCTAAGGAACAGCCGAGTGAACCGGCGGCCGTAGAAGAGGATGCCGCGAAGGAGGCGGCGGCCCGCGCGGAGGCCGAAAAGGTCGAGTCCGTGCCCGAGGATATTACGACTACGGGTACCGAAGCTGTAGTTGAAGAGAAGGCCGCTTCGAGCGAAGAGGGCGCTGCCGGCCCGGAGGCCCATAAAAAAGAGGTCAAGGTCTTTACAAAGGATGGACCGTCGAAGAAATTCGCGCCGACCGCCCATGTATTCAAGATGGGCAAAAAGCGCCGCCGTACCCGCCAGCACAGACAACCCGTTAGAAAACAACAGAGAATACAGGCCTCAAGGCCTCTTATGAAGACCGAGATCACGACCCCCAAGGCGGTCAAGATGGTGATAAGGATACAGGACGCCATAAGTGTGGCCGACCTTTCCCAGAGGGTTGGCGTAAAGGCCGGTGAGATCATAAAGAAGCTGATGGCCCTCGGTATTATGAGCACGGTAAACCAGCTTATAGATTTTGATTCCGCTACCCTGGTCGCGGGTGAGTTCGGCTACGAGGTCGAGCCCGCCGGGCCGGATGAAGAGGTCCTTATGGATATCGGCACTAAGGATGTGGAAGAGGGTGCGGGTCTTGAGAAGAGGGCGCCGGTGGTAACGGTAATGGGACATGTCGATCACGGTAAGACCTCACTTCTCGATGTTGTAAGAAAGGCCAATGTGGTAAGCGGAGAGGCCGGAGGTATAACCCAGCATATAGGAGCGCACCACGTTCATCTTGACAAGGGGGATATCACATTCCTCGACACCCCCGGACATGAGGCCTTTACAGCCATGAGGGCGCGGGGAGCAAAGGTAACCGATATCGTCGTCCTCGTCGTTGCCGCGGACGACGGCGTTAAGCCTCAGACAGTCGAGGCGATAAACCACGCCAAGGCCGCCGGGGTCCCGATCATCGTGGCTATAAATAAGATCGACCTGCCGGGCGCCGACACGAACAGGGTACGCCAGGAGCTTACGGAGTATGAACTTCTTAGCGAGGATTGGGGTGGAGATACGCTCTTTGTGGAGGTCAGCGCAAAGAAAGAGACCAATATTACGGAGCTCCTCGACCTTATTCTGCTTCAAAGCGAGATGCTCGAGCTTAAGGCCCCGATTGAGGTGCCGGCAAGCGGCGTGATCATCGAGGCGAAGCTCGATAAGGGCAGGGGGCCTGTCGCGACGGTGCTTGTTCAAAGGGGCACGCTTAAGCCGGGCGACGCCTTTGTTACGGGAACCAGTAGCGCAAAGGTCAGGGCCATGATAAGCGATCAGGGCGAGAGAATAACAGAGGCCGGCCCGTCGATGCCTATTGAAATCCTTGGCCTCTCAATAGTCCCGGAGGTCGGCGACGACTTTACCGTTGTTAAAGATGACGCTACGGCCAAGCAGGTGGTAGCAATAAGGGAGAGAAAGCTAAAGGAAAAAGACGAAGCGAAGAGCGCGATGGTGAGCCTCGAAGATCTCTATGAGAAGATGAGCATGGGAGAGGTCAAGGAGCTTAATGTCGTGATAAAGGCCGATGTCCAGGGCTCGATAGAGGCCGTAAAGGACGCGCTTGCGAAGCTCTCAACAG
The DNA here is from genome assembly GCA_965372515.1 of uncultured bacterium. Lineage (GTDB taxonomy): Bacteria > Desulfobacterota > GWC2-55-46 > GWC2-55-46 > JAJCZF01 > CBDVCO01. Next base: position 40,292 of record CBDVCO010000004.1, read on the forward strand.
ATGCGATAACGCTTGTTCCCATACATACCGGTGTTGGAGGGATAAGCGAGGGCGATTGTATGTTGGCTGCGGCCAGTAACGCCATAGTCATCGGCTTTAATGTCAGGGCGGAGCTTAAGGCACAGCGGTTGGCCGAGACCGAGAATCTCGACATAAGGCTCTATGACGTCATATACGATCTTGTCGATGACGTACGTAACGCTATGGAGGGAATGCTCGAGCCTATAATCAAGGAGAGGGTCACCGGCAGGGTGGAGGTCCGCGATGTGATCCGTATATCAAAGGTTGGCAACATCGCGGGTTCCTATGTGCTCGACGGTACGGTAAACAGAAATTCCGGCGCACGTCTCTTGCGCGACGACGTCGTGATCTATAACGGAAAGATCGTTACGCTTAAGAGATTTAAGGATGACGTGAAAGAGGTCGCTTCGGGTTATGAGTGCGGTATTCAGCTTGAGAATTATAATGACGTCAAGGTCGGCGACATTATAGAGGTCTATGTGTTGGAAGAGGAGGCGGCCAAACTCTAGAGTCGCGTCAAGCGCATTAGGGGGATTTTTAGTTGGTTGTCGGTGTTTGTAAAGTCGTCCTTATTATTCACGGTTCCAGATCGCTTAAGGATAAGCGCCGTGTTGTAAAGAGTATCTTGAAGAGGGTGCAAAATACCTTTAACGTCTCGGCATCCGAAGTGGGGGATCATGAACTTCTGCAAAGGGCCGAGATAGCCATTGTTACGGTAGCTGGCGACGGCCCTTTTGTAAATTCGGTTGTCGATAAGGTCTTGAATTTTATTGAAGCTCTCCAGCTCGCGGAAGTTTCAGAGCAGAGCGTGGAGATCATAAGGTTTTAAAATGGAGTATAAGCGTACGGACAGGGTGGGGGATCTCATCAAAAAGGAGGTTGCCTCCATGCTGCTCCACGGAGATATTAAGGACCCGAGGATCGGTCTGGTCACGATTACGCACGTCAGGTTGAGCCCTGATTTCCGTAACGCCACTGTCTATTTCAGCATCATAGGCACTGAAAAAGAGAAGGCCAAGAGCCTAAACGGCCTAAATAGCGCCACGGGGTTTATCAGAAGGCGGCTCGCCAAATCATTAAAGCTTAAGAGGATACCGACGGTAACGTTTGAGTTTGATGATTCTATCGAGTATTCGAGCCACATCGCAGAGGTATTAAGGGATGTCAACTGACAAGAGGTACGATGCGGTAGTAAAGCAGATAGACAAGGGTAAGAAGTTCCTTGTGATCAGCCACTTAAACCCCGAGGGCGACGCTATCGGTTCTCTTCTGGGCCTGGCCCTTGCGTTAAGGGCGGCTGGCAAGGAGGCAGTAGCCTACCTTGAGGACGATCTTCCGGAGATGTTCAATTTCCTGCCGGGGGCGGATACGATCGTTCACGACCTCGCGGGCCTTGGCCCGTTTGACGCGACATTCGCTGTAGACTGCGGGCAAAAGGAGAGGCTGGGCAAGGGGTTTAACAGTTATGACGGCACGGGGACGCTTGTAAATGTCGACCATCACGCGACAAACGATTCGTTTGGCGAGATTAACGTAATAGACCCTGAGGCGAGTGCCGCCGGGGAGATGGTCTTCGATCTGTTAAACGCGGCCAATATCGATATAGACAAGGGTATAGCGACCAACCTATACGTGGCCATACATACGGATACGGGTTCTTTTCGTTACAGTTGCTCTACGCCGGGGGCCTTTAAGGCGGCGGGCGAGCTCGTTTCTCTCGGAGCGAACCCCTGGGAAGTTTCGACCCATGTCTATGAGAACCTTCCCTATAAGAGGTTCCTGCTCCTTGCCCGGGTGCTTTCAACCATGGAGGTCGTGGAGTGCGACGGCGTACTGGTGGCCTCTCTTCTGGTGACCAATGATATGATGGAGCAGACAGGCGCGACAAGAGAGCTTTCCGACGGATTTGTTAATTACGCCAGAAGCGTCGAGGGGGTTGAGGTCGGTATGCTCTTTAAGGAAGCTGAAAGCTCGAATGGGCCTTGCAAGGTAAGCCTCAGGAGCAAGGGCAAGGTAGATGTCTCCGCTGTCGCGGCTCGTTTTAATGGCGGGGGGCACAAGAACGCGGCCGGCTGTACCATAGAGGGAACGCTGGAGACTACAAAGGAAAAGCTTCTGGCGGCACTTAAAGAGCAGATGTCGATCACTGAGGGTCTATAATGAACGGTGTTATAGTAATAGATAAACCAAAAGGGGTGACCTCGCACGACGTTGTGGCCAGCGTCAAGAAGAAGCTTCGGGCTACGAAGGTAGGCCACCTCGGCACGCTCGACCCCAATGCCACCGGGGTCCTGCCGCTTGTGATAAACAAGACCACGAAGCTTGCTATCTATCTTGGCGGGGTGCGTAAGGCTTATACCGCCACCATGAAGCTCGGCGAAGAGACCGACACATATGATGTGGAGGGTAAGGTTACGAAGAGTTCTCCGATCGACAATATCGCGGATGATGATATAAGGCGCGCGCTCAAGGGATTTGTCGGCCGGATAGATCAGGTCCCCCCGATGTTCAGCGCGGTAAAGCGTAAGGGTACCCCGCTCTATAAGCTCGCCAGAAAAGGCGTTGTGGTCGAGCGCGAGCCCAAGGAGATAGAGATTTACGCCATTGAAGTTGTGGACATATCGCTGCCGTATGTGGTATTCAATGTTGAATGTTCCCGCGGCACATACATCAGGACGCTCTGTCATGACGCTGGCAGGGCGCTTTCGTGCGGAGGCCATCTGACCGATCTGAGGCGGACCTTGAGCGGGGCTTTTACGATAGACGAGGCGATAAGCCTTGACGCCGATATAGAGACGACACAGGGGGCTCTTATGCCGGTGGAAGATATATTCTCGCGGCTCTATAAGGAGATAGCGATATCCGGGGGCGAGGCGGACAAAGTCGCGCGCGGTGCGTCGATGATCGGGCTAGCGGACACCCCGTCATCTTTGGATGAGGCTGAGATTGTAAGGCTTACAAATAACGGGGTCCTGCTGGCCCTTGCCAGGTACGGCAATGACGGGATATTCAAGGTCTTAAAGCATTTTGAGAGTTCCATTGGTGGTGAGTCTCAAAGGCTTAGGGCAAATTCAAGAAGGATTTAAAACAAGGAGGTAGTTTCGGTGTTGAAAGCGGAAAGAAAAGAGAAGATAATCGGTAAGCATATGACCCATGATAAGGATACCGGGTCGCCGGAGGTCCAGGTGGCGCTCTTGAGCGAGAGGATAAACGACCTGAGCGTGCACTTTAAGGACCATAAGTCGGACCACCATTCAAGGCGAGGTCTCTTGCAGATGGTCGGACGCAGAAGGCGTCTTCTCGATTATCTTAAGGGCAAGGATGTAGCGCGCTACAAGGCTCTTATTAAGACTTTAGGACTCAGAAGGTAGTCGTCTTGAGAGCACGGCCGAAATCTTTAGATCGCGGCCGTTTTTTTTAAATTCTTTCGCTCTAAGCCGACACTTAGCGTTATGCAATGAATGAATGCCGCAAGGGCGGCAAATGACAATGACAGGAGAATATAAAACGGATGCATAAGAAATATGAAATAGAATTTGCAGGCAAGCCGCTCTCAATAGAGATCGGCAAGATGGCCAAACAGGCCCACGGTTCATGCGTTTTGAGGTACGGCGATACGGTAGTGCTTGTGACCGCCTGCCGCTCGGACGAGGCAAAAGAGGGGATCGATTTTTTACCGCTGACGGTAAACTACCAGGAGATGACCTACTCAGCCGGCAAGATACCCGGCGGGTTCTTTAAACGTGAAGGCAGACCTCCTGAAAGGGAAGTTCTCACCTCAAGACTTATAGACAGGACGCTCCGGCCGCTCTTCGCCGACGGCTACGGCAACGAAACACAGGTCATAGCTACTGTGATGAGTCTCGACTCTGAGCACGACCCGCAGATAGTGGCCGCCATAGGCGGCTCTCTTGCGCTCTCGATCTCGGATATCCCGTTTGAGGGTCCGATAGCGGCCGTAAGGGTGGGTAGGATCGATGGAGAGCTTGTCTGTAATCCCGGCCTTGCCTCGCAAAAAGATAGTGACATCGATCTGATAGTAGCCGGAAGCGAGAACGGAATTACCATGGTCGAGGGCGGTGCTGAGTTCGTGCCCGAAGACGACATGGTAGCGGCCCTGCTCTTTGCCCAGGAATCGATGAAGGGCGTACTCGAGATACAAAATTCCATAAAGGCTGAAATAGGCAAGGCAAAGATAGAGGTGGCAGCACCCGTGGTAGACGAGGCGCTTAAGGCGAGGGTAGTCTCAGTCAGCGAGGATAACCTCAAGGGGGCTCTTACGATCGCTGAGAAACTACCTCGCTACGCGAAGCTAAAAGAGGTCAAAAAGGCCGCGAGAGAGGCTCTCGCAGAAGAGTTCCCCGAGCGCGCAGGCGAGATAGGCGAGCTCTTCAACAGCCTAAAGGCACAGATAATGCGCACCGCGATTGTGGATGAGAACAAGAGGGTGGACGGGCGCGATCTTAAAACCGTTAGAGATATTACATGCGATGTGGGCACTTTGCCGCGTACGCACGGCTCAGCGCTCTTCACCAGGGGTGAGACCCAGGCGATGGTAGTCGCCACACTCGGCACCAAGGAAGACGAACAGAAGATCGACGCGCTTACGGGCTGGGAGTATAAGAAGTTTTTGCTCCACTATAACTTTCCGCCATTTTGTGTCGGAGAGGCCAGGTTCCTTCGTGGGCCAGGCAGGCGCGAAGTTGGGCACGGCGCTCTCGCCGAAAGGGCGATGAGCAAGGTCTTTCCTACGGATACGGAAGAGTTTCCCTATACCGTAAGGGTAGTCTCCGATATCCTTGAGTCGAACGGATCATCGAGCATGGCGAGCATATGCGGCGCTTCGCTCTCGCTAATGGACGCAGGCGTGCCGATAAAGGAGCACGTCGCCGGCATTGCCATGGGACTTATCAAAGAGGGCGACAAGGTCGCCATACTCACCGATATCCTCGGCGACGAGGACCACCTCGGGGATATGGACTTTAAGGTTGCCGGCACAGCCGCGGGCATAACCGCTCTCCAGATGGATATCAAGATCGGCGGCGTTACCGCTGAGATATTAAAGGACGCGCTCTATCAGGCCAGAGACGGCAGGCTTACGATCCTAAAGAGCATGAACGAGGCCATAGGCACCCATCGCGAGGAGTACTCCGAGTACGCGCCGAGGATAATAAGCTTCATGGTCAAGCCTGAGAAGATAAAGGACGTGATCGGTCCCGGCGGAAAGATGATCAAGAGCATAGTGATGGAGACCGGAGTTAAAATTGACATCGACGACACCGGCAAGGTGAGCATCTCCTCTGCCGATGAAGAGGCGGCCCAAAGGGCGATCGAGATAGTCAAGGATATTACCAGGGAGCCCGAGCTTGACAAGCTCTATATGGGCAACGTCCGCAAGATCATGGATTTCGGCGCCTTTGTCGAGATCTTCCCCGGTACCGACGGGCTCGTTCATATCTCCCAGCTCGCAGATGAGAGGGTCGAGAATGTCAGGGACGTCTTGAGCGAAGGCGACCAGGTGCTTGTCAAGGTCATAGGCATTGAGCGCGACGGCAAGATCAGGCTTTCCAGAAAAGAGGCTTTAGGGCAAAGCCTTCCGGACATTGGAGAATAGCTCTATCTCCTGGATCTTTATAAAGGCCGCCCCGGGTTCCAATAAAGCTTGGGGCCGCATGACGGCAAATAATGTCAAGGATTAGAAAGAGCATACTTGATAACGGGGTAAGCGTCATAACGGAGAAGATGGCCGATGTGGAGAGCGCTTCCCTCGGCGTATGGGTAAAGACCGGCTCCAGACACGAGAGCGAGCGCATCAGCGGCATTTCCCATTTTATAGAGCATATGCTCTTTAAGGGAACTCCCAGAAGAAGTGCGCTCGATGTCGCTAAAGAGATAGAGTCGGTCGGCGGGATCTTAAACGCCTTCACGGGGCGCGAGTACACCTGTTTTTATTCCAAAGTACTGGCCGACAATCTGCCGTTAGCGGTTGATCTACTTTCCGATATATTCTTAAATTCCTTGTTCGACCCCGATGAGCTTAAAAAAGAGAAGAAGGTCGTCCTCCAGGAGATAAAGATGGTGGAGGATACCCCGGACGACCTTGTCCACGATCTCTTCAGCGAGACCTTCTGGCAGGACCAGCCCATGGGCCGGCCGATACTCGGACGCAGGTCCACTCTAAAGGGGTTGACGCGGCGCGATATCAAGAGTTATATGGCCAGACGCTACCGGGCCGACTCGGTCTTTATAACCGCTACCGGCAATGTCAACCATCAGGCCCTTGTTAGTGCGCTTAGCCCTACTTTTGGAAAGATAAAAGGGAGGGCTGAGACGAGGCCCCCCAGGGCGCCTCAAGTAACTCGCGCCGTTAAGCTCGTTAAAAGGGATCTTGAGCAGGTTCATCTCTGTATGGGCGTGAGTGTTCCTCCTATGACAGACAGCGCCAGGTTTCGGTTATATCTTATAAATACAATACTCGGTAGCGGGATGAGTTCCAGGCTCTTTCAAGAGATTCGTGAAAAGAGGGGGCTCGCGTACTCGGTCTATTCCTACTTGAACCTCTGTAAGGATACGGGTTCTTTGATCGTCTATGCAGGCACATCAAGGGAGAGTTTCAGTGAGGTCGTGGGGATCGTTCTAAAGGAGTTTGATAAGCTCGGCAAGGAGCTTACCGATGAGCAACTGCAGCACACCAAGGATCAGCTCAAGGGGGGGATAGTCCTCGGCCTTGAGACGACCGACGCCAGGATGATGAAGATAGCCAAGGATGAGATATATTTTGGCAAGTCCATGTCCATAAAGAAATTGGTAAAAGAGGTTGACAGGGTCAGGGTGGAGGATGTAAAAGAGTCAGTGAAGGAACTGCTAAACCCCGAGAGGATTACGCTCGCGGCAATAGGCGGTGGTATAAAGAAGACCGACCTGCCCTCGGTGCTAAGGTGAAAAGAGAGTAGTACTTATGAGGATACTGGTAATAGAAGACGAAAAGAAGGTAGCGGCGTTCATCAAGCGCGGTCTTGAACAGGAGAGCTACGCGGTGGACGTTGTCCATGACGGCCTTGAAGGGATCTCCTTTGCAGAGGCCAATGACTACGACTGCGTGATACTCGATATCATGTTGCCGGGCAAGAACGGCTTTGAGATATTAGAAGAGTTCAAGGTCAAAGCCATCACCGCGCCCGTACTGCTCCTGACCGCCCGTGACGCCGTGGAGGATAGGGTAAAGGGGCTTGATGCCGGCGCCGATGATTACCTCACAAAGCCGTTCGCTTTTGAGGAACTGATCGCGAGACTCAGGGTATTGATGAGAAGGGGCGGCCACGGCGGCCCGGTACTGAAATATCTCGACCTGAGCCTCGACCCGGCTACAAGGAAGGCCAGGCGGGGGGACGAGGATATCGACCTCACGGTAAAGGAATACGCTCTACTCGAGTATATGTTGAGAAATCCCGGCAGGGTGCTTACAAGGACCATCATAGCCGAGCATGTCTGGGACCAGAGCTTTGACAGCGAGACCAATGTCGTTGACGTCTACATCAATCACCTGCGCTCAAAGATAGATAAGGGCTTTGACAAAAAACTTATCCATACGGTCAGGGGCGTGGGTTACGTACTAAAGGACGAATAGTCTCTTAAGTGGTATCGGGAGGGTGGGGGGTGGCGGTTATTTTACGCGGCTCTTGTATTTGTAGGAGAATACGGTACCGTCCTTAATAACAAGCTCAAGCACGTTCTTCGATATGATGGCATTCGATTCGTCCGCTATCGTGCTGAAGAAGTATTTGGGCACGCTCTTCTCAGTGTAGATATAGACGAGTTTTTCTTTCCCGTCTTTCAACATGCTTTTCTCTGTGGGTTCCCCCAGCAGGTCGATAATCCATTCTTTGGTGGTCTCGCCGGTCACTATGTCGGCTACCATAGTTTCGTGAACCAGGGTTCCTTCGGTTGTGGTCGTGTAGGTAGTGCAACCGTATATGGAGAGCGCGAGCAAGACAAGCAATAACTTTTTCATAGAGAACTCCTATTTTTCCTGTATTAATTTTCTGCCGGTAATATCAATTTTCTACTGGTAATATCCACAGTGGCCGAGATGCCGTCGCGCGACATATTCTTTACCCTGTACATGGCCATGTCGGTGAACTGTATGAGCTCTTTCTTGTCCTTTGCGTCATTTGGGAATGTGCCCACGCCGAAGCTCGCCGTGATATTACAGTCTATGCCCGCGTCTTTGAGGAACACGTTCTTGTTTAAACTGGTACGTAGCCTCTCAGTGGCGTGAATAGCGTTCTTCTTGTTGGTCTCAGGCATCAGGATTATGAATTCGTCCCCGCCGTAACGACAGGCAATGTCGATGGTCCTTATCTCTCTTGATATAAGCTCTCCGACCTCCTTGAGGAGTTGGCTTCCGGAGAGGTGGCCGTGGTTGTCATTGACATTTTTAAAATAGTCGATGTCGAGAAATACCATGGAGAGGTTGCTGTCATAGCGCTTGGCCTTCTCGATCTCGTATTCTATAACACGGTGGAAGTGTCTGGAGTTGTAGAGCTGGGTAAGGTCGTCGGTAATGGTAAGGTCCTCCACACGGCCAAAGAGCAAGGCGTTCTCAATGGCGATCGCCGTGTAGTCGGCCAGGGTTGTCAACAGGAGCATGTTTCTTGGGTTTTCGAAATCTTCGATCTGGATATTATATAGCTCTATCACTCCGAGCGTCTTGCCTTTTGTGGCGATAGGCACGCACATCAAAGGTCCGTTTACAAAACCGTAGAGCGAATCTTTGTATTTGGCAAAACGCTTATCTTTTGTAATGTCCGGCACCAGGAGCGGCTTACCGCTTTTGGCTACATACCCTGATATCGATTCATCCACCTTCGGGCGAAGCTTTGAGACCTTGCCGGAGTCTTTTCCAACAACCAGCTCATAATATAGTTCGTCCTTTTCACGGTCCAGCAGGAGCAGGGACCAGTCCTTTGGCTCGAAGTGGTTGGTTATTGTCTCCATTACGGAGTTCAGGATATCCTTAAGGTCGAAAGAAGAGGTGATGGTCTTGCCAACTTCGCTGAAAGTAGTGAGTTCTGTAATGCTGTCGCATGTTTCCTTTTCGACCTTTTTCACGGCTTTCTTCGATTTGGTGGTCTTGGTAACCATCTTTAAACTATAACTAAAAATAATAAGAAAATCAAGGATTCTATTATGTTTTTAGTCTCTGCCCGGGGGATGAGCGGGGAGTGTATTCTATTTTCAGAGGCTATTTTCTGCATGCGGCCTCCCTGTAGAGGCGCTGTAGCTTACTGGTAAGCTCGCCGGCCCTGCCATCGGCTACTGGCGAGGAGTTGACCTCTACAAGCGGCATGATCTCGATAATGGAGTTTGTGAGGAAGGCCTCGTCAGAGTTTGTTAGCTCGCTTGTTTTTACAGGGGCGATGGTGACGCTAAGGCCGCTCTTTTCAGCGAGCCTTATGACCTGTGCTCTTGTTATGCCCGGTAGTATGGAGCCGTTTGCCTCCGGGGTTATAAGGCGGGCGTCTTTGACTATGAATATATTGGTAGCGGTGCCTTCGAGAAGTATATCTTCGTTCGTCTTGAAGATCGCTTCATAGGCCGCTGCTTTTTCGGCCTCAGCCCTTGCGAGAATGTTCGGCATATAGTTGAGGCTCTTTACATTGGGCATATATCGACCGGGCTCTTCAATTAATATCGCTCTTACGCCGCGCTCTCGCAGCTCGGCGAGCTTCTCTTCTTCGATAGCTCTGGCGAATATGATAATCGTCGCCTCTTTTGCTTCTACTCCTTTTGTCACGATTATCTTTATATAGGCGTTCTTCTCTGTAAGATCGTTTCTTCTTAAAAGCTCGCCTACAGGGCCGCCTTCCTGATCCTTTGCGATCTCTTCCAGTAGAGAAGATTGGATGGAGAGGGCGCGTGCGCCGTCCGTTAGCCTTTCAAGGTGTTTGTCAAAGAGGAATACATTTGTGCCGTAGCTCTGCATGGTCTCAAATAGGCCCCAGCCGTAGTTGAGTCCGGGGTCGCTGACACTTACCCCGGCTTCAAGAGCGTCTACAATACGGCCGTCTATGTAGACCTTCTCACTCATTGGCTCTCTTGGCCCTCTTGTTGATGGCGTTAAAGAGATCGGCGGCCTTTAAAATGGTCTCGTCGTATTCTTCTTCGGGAACCGAATCAATTACGATGCCGCTGCCGACACTCAGGTGGATGGTCTCGTCTTTATAGATAGCCGTCCTTATGGCCATCGATATATCGAGGTCGCCGGAGAAATCCATCCAGCCGAGCGCGCCGGTATAGAGCCCGCGCGGCGTGGGTTCGAGTTCGTCTATGATCTCCATGGCCCTGATCTTCGGCGCGCCGGTTATCGAGCCTCCGGGAAATATCGCCTTTAGGCATTGTGGCGTACTTAGTCCTTCCTTGATCCGTCCTGTGATTGAGCTTACCATGTGGTGGAGGCCGGGAAGTGTCAAGACTCGCTCGAACTCTGTTACCTTTACAGAGCCTGTCTCGCAGATCATGCCGAGATCGTTTCGCTCAAGGTCCACTATCATTACGTGCTCGGCCCTTTCCTTAGGGCTCTTTTTTAATTCTTCCATGAGTGCCTGGTCTTCGGCTTTCGAAGCGCCGCGTCTCCTTGTTCCCTTTATGGGTTCGGTTTGGGCCGTTCGGCCCTCGATCTTAAGAAGCCTTTCCGGGGAGTTTGAGATTATCTGGAACGCGTCCATATCCAGAAAGGAGGAAAAAGGCGCGGGGCTTTTTTCTATGACGGCCTTGAAGAGGGCAAGGGGATCGCCTCGCCAGGGAATCTCGAATTTCTGCGCGATATTTATCTGGTAGATGTCACCCTCGGCTATATAGCGTTTGGCCGCCTCGACCTTTGATATATACTCTTGCCTCGTGAGATTTGATAGTGGTGGCGACGGTGACGGCGCCGGCTCCACCGGAGCGACCCTCTCGTTATCTTTTAAGAGCTCTTTGATTTTACGGGCGCGCTCTGTTGAACCCTCTATACCTCTCTCTACGATATAGGTCTTCTTTTCCTTGTGGTCGCAGACGACTATCGGGTCGAAGAGTGCTAGGATAGAGTCGGGAATAAGCGGGGGCGGGGAGGGTTCGCTCGAGTCCCTGGAAGGTGAGCTGTTAAATATTTTCTCCTTCAGGTCGTAGGAGAAGTACCCTACGGCTCCGCCGGAGAATGGAAAGGGGCCTTTTTCAAATTCAAATTTCTCCATCACCTCTTTAAGCTTAATAAACGGATCAACGGAATCTTCTATGAGCAGGAACGGATCAATGCCCATATAAGAGTATCGGCGTTCTCCACCGGTATCTCCCCCAAAACCTCCCCCAAAACCTCCAATGACAAAGGCGGGTCCCCTGGCCTCTTTCTTTAGCCTGGCGAATAGCTCCAGAGGCTCTCTATATTTAATCTCATCTATCTTCACAACGT
>CBDVCO010000005.1:0-47894 GCA_965372515.1 uncultured bacterium
GCGCTATCTTAAATGCGCCGTCCAGACCTTCTGTTGCCTCTTTAAGCGCTACAGGAAGCGCTACAGGCCCTTTTATATCCGGCACTACCGTGCGGCCGCACTGTTTGGCGGCTTCGATAGCGGCCTTTTGCCACCGCATGGACCGTACCTCCTCTTTGTCCTTTGCTGGCTTTGTTGCCGTAAATTCAGAGGTAAAGAAGCGGATTTCACTTGCCCCAAGTACCGTGGCGCTGGTTACGGCCTCTTCATTTCGACTGCCCTTTAAAAGGCCCAGCAGGAGTGTGATCTTAACGGGGCTCTCTTTTGAATTGTCTCTTTCGACACTGCCTTGAATTAGGATCAAAGCCGAGTCTTTATCAAGCCTCTCTATTAAACCGATTGCCAGAAGGCCTGTGCCGTTTATTAGTTCCACCCTCTCTCCGGGTACCAGCCTAAGGACGTTTTTCAGGTGGTGAAATTCGTCGCCTGAGAGCGTAACTTCAACAGAGCCGATTGAAAGTCCTTTTGAAAAAAATCTCTTCATATATCCCTATCCTTTAAGCGGCCTTTCTAAGGACTAAGGCCACCCAACTGCCGCCGCCCTGATACATAGCACTTTCGGCGTACCTTATATAGGGCCTGAATCCTATTTCTTTATAGGCCGCCTCGACATCTCTTGCCTCGTCGCTTAGAATGCCTGAGAGCACGACAAAGCCGTCTGGCTTTACCATACCATTTATCGGTTCTTTGAGCTTTATAAGTTCGCTGGAGATAATGTTCGCCACAACCATATCAAAGGGGCCTTTGATATGGCTCATTGTAGAGCCCTCGTTGAATGTGCATTTTACTTTGTTGAGTCTCGCGTTCTCTTTTGCGATCTTTATGGATAACGGGTCTATGTCAATGCCGACGGTCCGGTCGATATTTAGCTTTTTTGCGGCTATCGAGAGTATCCCGGTGCCGGAGCCTACGTCGAGAAGGCTTTTTATGGGGCCGTATCCGCCGTTTCCGTCCTCGCTCCGGGTAATGTAGGAAATAGCGCGCAGGCACATCCTGGTCGAAGGATGGCTCCCCGTACCAAAGGCCATGGAGGGGTCTATGTTGATGATGATATTTTTCTCTCCGCCAGTCCCGGCGCGTATCTTATGCCACGTGGCCTTGATAATGATCTTTGTGCCCGTCTCGCTTTGAGTGATTGAAACGGGGTGGATGGCCTCTTTCCATTTGCTGGTCCAGTCCTCCTCTTCATAATCCCCAAGTGTTAGATCCCACTTCAAGGCCTTAAAGGCCTTCTTTAGCGCCTTGATATTGGAGCCGGTCTTAGAAAAACTGCCCGGTAGATATGCCTTTAGTCCCTGGTGGGACCCCTTTTCGGCATTTTGAGCCTTGCCTGGAGTGCATTCAAGCACGCCAGGACTCCCTGCGTCTATAAGTACTTGGATAATATCGTCTTTTGTTCCTAGGAGCCCTTCACCCCTTATCTCGATCCATTTGCCGCTCATCTCAATTAAGTAACAAAGGTACGAAAAAAAAGCAAATCAAGGGCGATTTTTTTATTTAAGCACGAAAAAGACCCTTAGTGATATTGACTAAGCGTTGAATTATTGTTAATATAATAAATGGCTAGGAGTATATTTCGAGCTTTATATAGATGCCAAAGATGGGATAAAGTATTTGAATTTAATAAATAAATATATCTCGATTGCCGTTCTTTCGGTCTTTTTTATCGGCGCTTTTGCAGCCTTCCCACAGGTGAGCGATGCATCAGGTGCGGCCTCTATAGCCCAGGATATAGACGGTGCAAGTAGTACTGCCGATAGAGAGGGAACACCGACCGGCCCGGAGCGCGCCGCCGCCTATTACTACTTTACCGTTGCGCAGTTGATGATAAAAGAGCAGGACTTCGTCAAGGCCATCGCGTACTATGAAAAGGCCATTAAGAGGGACGAGACCTCGCCTGTCCTCTATACCGATCTTGCCCACCTCCATATAAGGATTAGAGAGAACGATCAGGCACTTGCCTATCTGGAGAAGGCCATTGAGCTTGATCCCAACTACTATTCAGCGTTGGTCTTGAGCGGCGAGCTTTTGACGATCTTAAAGAAGGAGGATAAGGCCGTTGAAAGATTCTTAAGGGCAATAGAGGCCGACCCGAATGAACAAAAATCCTATATGCTACTCTCAACGATCTATGTCAACAGGGGCGATAGTGACATGGCCATAGAGATCTTTAAGCAGCTTATAAAGGTCAAGCCTACCAGCGCGGTCAGTTATTATTATATGGGAAGAATAGAGGCGGAGAGGTCGAACTACTCTCAGGCGATCAAGTATATGAAGAAGGTCCTTGAGCTTAACCCGGGCTTTGCCGCGGGTTATCTGGAACTGGGACTGGTCTATGAGAGGCAAAAGGAGATAGAGAACGCGATCGAAGTCTATGAGCAGGGGATATTGGTTGCCCCGTATGACATAAACTTAAGGAACAGGCTCGGTCAGCTCTTTATACAGCAGAATCAACTTGACCGGGCTGTTGAGCATTTCGAGGTCGTAAGCGAGAACGGAAGAACAAGGCTGGATGCCGTTGTAAAGATCGGGCTGATCTATCTGGAACTCAAGCGTCACGACGAATCGATAGAGTGGTTTGAGAAGGCTTTAGCTATAGAACCCGACGCTTACATGGTCCGCTATTACCTTGGGGCCACATATGAGGAGAAGGGCGACTTTGTCAAGGCCGCCGCGGAGTTCGAGATGCTTCCGAAGGAGGACGAGAACTTCGTAGACGCAAAGATACGCCTCTCCTTTATTTACGAACAGCAGAAGAGCTACGGCGAGGCGATCGGCGCCATAAAAGAAGCGATAGAGGTGGATGAAAACGACCCGAGCCTTTACAGGCTTCTTATCGGCTTCAATAAGGAGGCAGGCAGTTTGACCCGGGCCATGGAGATCGCGGATAAGGCGGTTGAGATCTTCCCCGAAGATGTTGATCTGCGTTTTACGCTCGGCGCGCTTTGCGACGAGTTGAACGGGGGCCTCGATTGCCTGACGCATATGTATAAAGCTGTGGAGATGGACCCCTCACATGCGAGTGCTCTCAATTATATAGGGTATACATACGTCGAGAACGGTATAAAGCTAAATGAGGCCGAGGTGCTTATAACCAGGGCCCTTGCCGTAAGTCCCGGAAGCGGACACATAATGGACAGCCTGGGGTGGCTCTATTATACGAAGGGAGACGTGGACAGGGCCGTCGCCGAGCTTGAGAGGGCCTTTGATAAGTTGCCCAACGACCCGACCGTGGCCGAACATCTGGGTGACGCATATTTAAAACAGAGCGCCAAGCACAAGGCTGTAGGCATATATGAGAAGGCCCATAAGCTGGCCCCAAAGAATCGCAAGATCGAGAATAAGTTAGAAAAGCTCAAAAGAGAACTCAATCTATAACAGTTCGCACAAACCCACCCGTCAAAATATCATCTTCCATCTCACGTTGTTATTTGTCTGCGCGCTCTGGATGGCCGGATGTTCTATTCCTATGAGAAGTTCAAAAATTACAAAGTTTGAGGATTTGGGCCAGCGCGCGTCCATAGCCTTGCCAGAGTCTTTAAGCGGCAGGGCCGTCATACGCCTATCCGGCATTGACGAGAGAGAGTTTAAGGGCAAGGCCGTGATACTTGTAAAGGGGCCCGATAAGGCTAGAATTGAGATCTTCGACCTTTTCGGTCAGGTGGCGGCAGTAATCGTAAGCGACGCCAATGCGCTCTCCATATTCTCCAATAACGATTCGAGTTTCTTTACGCGCGATGGCAAAACACCGCTTAACTTTACGGCCGATGAATTGGCTAGCTTTCTTATGGGTATGAGCGCCGGGCAGCGTGATGGGGGCTCCGGGGAGGAGATTCAAGCCAACCCCGCCGAGCCGCAAGGGCAAGCTGACGCCGCCGCTTTACGCACAGTACTTTTTGAGGACTTTCGCGACCTTGAAGGTTTGCAGTTCCCGTTTAGCCTATCTGTCGAGGATGGAAAAGAGAGGCTGTCGGTTCGTTACAGTTCTATAGAGTTGAATCCTGAATTAAATGACGCCCTCTTTAACCATATTTTGCCAGCGCCGCCCAAGCTGCCCAAGCTCCAATAATGAGGGTTAAGTAGGGGAGAATTAAATAGAAGAGAGGGCTTTGCACGGGCTTGCATTTAAAGGGCCCTTATGCTATATCTTAATGATAAGAGATCTTCTGATTGCCAGGGTATCATTATGATAACATTGGCGGAAATTTACCAGATTGACGGGGAAATTCATGATTGTTACATGTGAGAATTGTCAGGCCAAGTTCAAGCTCAACGAATCGGCTATGAAGAGTGAAAGCGTAAAGGTAAGGTGCACTCAATGCCAGTCCGTTTTTGTTGTATCGCGTCCAAAGGATGAAGATACAAGCGAGCCTTCATTGGTTGAAACCGATTCACTGGAATCAGAGCAAGATGAGGGGATTACAGTAGAGATTCCAACACCCCCGCAAAGCCAGGAGCCTTCAGAGGAGGCCGCTGATGAGAGCGACTGGGGACTCATCGGTTCAGAGGAAGAAGGGGAAGAAGAACAAACGTCTTCAGATGAGGCAGCTGGCGAGGCCGATTGGGGAACTGGTGAGAAAGAAGAGGCCTCCGGTCTTGTTGATGAGTATAATTCAAAGATTGAAGAGTTGCTTGGTGGTGGTGCGGGGGGCGACGGCATGGAGGATTTGTCTCCGCCTGAGGAGAGTGTGGAGGATGCCGGCAGTGAGTTTGTCGGTGAAGAGAGTGCCGGTGAAGAAGAAGTTGGTGAAGAAGAAGTTGGTGAAGAAGATACCGTAACCGAAACCCTCTCTGACCGGGGTTTCGATTTTGGCGATGAGGAAGGCGGGGAGGAAGAGGCCCCTGTCAAAACCAGTGAAGAGGAGGATATACCGCCGCTGGCTACGCCGCAAGTGCCCTTAAGTGAAGAGGAGGCCGGGGATTTAGAGCAGGCCCCTCCTTTAAAGGTCGCTCAAGCCGTCCAGGCAGCAAAAGTACCCGCTATCAACCAGCGCAAGCGTCGTAGTGTCTTATTGCCTTTAATTTTTATTATCGTTGCAGGTGTCGCTGTCCTCTACTATCTGGGCATCTTACAGAGCTTAATGCCTCAGTCGGGACCGCCGCAGAAGACGCTTGAAATAATTGGCCTTAAAGGGTTCTTCGTTCAAAACGAGGATGTTGGAAAGATATACGCTCTGAAGGGGCGCATTAAGAATATTTCAGAAGATTCGCAGGAGGTGCTTGGTGTAAAGGTGACTATATTCGATAAGTCAGGCAAAGCCCTTACCTCCAAGACCGTCTCGCTTGCGAGACTTATCTCGAATGAAGAGCTAAAGACGTTCTCCGGCGAAGAGATAGAGAGACACTACCGGGACCTTTCCAAGAGTTCTATTCCCTCTCGCGGGGCCACGCATCTCATGGCGGTATTTTCTAAACCCCCCAAGGGAATGGACGAACTAGAAGTAGAGGTAATCCGCTAAGCTGCCCTTGCCCCCCTGCATTTTTAGCTTTTCTTGTAAAAGTATTCTAAGCCATGGAAGAAGAAAGCGCATATCTGGAAAGGCTCATCGCAATTGTCTCGTCCCTTCCGGAGACGGATATGAAGCTCGCCTATGTTAAGAAAAGCTTTGAGTCTCTTGAGCCCGATTTTATCGCCTCAACGCTCAATTTGCTTTACACAGACAGGCCTGACAGCAGGGGGGTTCGCGAGCTAAAAGCACTCTTTGTAGATCCCGCGTCATTGGACTCGTTGCTTGGTAAAGAAAGATTTCGCTCGACATACTTAAGCGCTATGGTGATGGATTTTGAGAGGATCACCCCGTTTTTTACAGACCTTGCGCCATGGAAATCGGCTTCAAAGCAGGATGTAAGGGAGGAAGACGGCAACGAAACTTATGAAACGCTTGGAACAAGGCGTACGCTCAGCAAGGGTAGCGTAAAAGATACGCTCGACAAACTGCTCTTAGATACCGACCCGTTGATCATTGGGAACCTTTTGAACAATCCAAGGATAGTCAGGGGGCAGGTATTAAAGATCGCCACTGCCAGGCCCGCCTTGCCGAAGATATTGGTCCTCATTGCCAGACACGCTAAATGGGGAAAGGACTATGGAGTAAGATTGGCGCTGGTAAATAATCCCTATTCGCCGCCGAGGCTCGCCCTGGCGCTCCTGGAACTGTTAAATAAAAAAGATCAGAAAAAAGTGGCAATGGACCAGACCCTTCACGGGCAGGTCAGGCGCTCTGCTTTGGCAATCCTGGACGCAGAGTCAGATGATGACATTGTTGAGATGGACAAGACGGGCGGCATTGATGAAGATGCAGAAGAAGATGATCAGGAGAGTTGAAATGAAACGTCTTGCAAGACGTTTCACATTTAGCATAGAACAATATAATATAGGGGAAATGATCTTTAAACGGGTGCACATGCTTAGAAAGAGCAAAAGGGCAAAGGCGGGTGGGCGGCCCTTATCCTTTTTTGGTCAGGTCCGCTTCGTCTTCGTCGGTGGCTTTCTTGAAGTTCTTAATGGCCTTGCCCAGACCACTGCCGATCTCAGGCAGCTTGCCTACGCCGAAGAGGATAAGGATTATCAGAAATATTATTATAAGTTCGGTTGCGCCCAAGCCAAACATCAGTCTACCTCCAAAGTGCTGTTTGTAAGTATACTGTAATCTTGACAGAATAAGCATATGGTGTCAATGAAAAACATCTTCTTGTCATTTCCCGGACCTAATTTCGGCCCCGCCTCCGGCCATGTCAATACTGACGACAGGCCGTATCTCTTTCTGCTTTGCTCCGTGATTATACACATCCTCGTCATGTGGGCGCTTACAAGTATCGATAGTGGCCCTATGAAGTTATTCAAGATACCGACAGAAGCGTTTGAGATTGAAATTGTGGATTTGCCTGAGAATATAAAGGGCACGCTTAAGGTACCGGATAAGGTCACGGCCCTTGCCCAGAGGTCCCAGGAGGTTCTTAAAGAAGAGTATCCGAAGAGGCCGGATCGCGTCTCACCGCGTCCTGCAATGCCTGCATCCGCGCCGTCGCAACCCGGTATTATTGCTCTTATCAGGCCCGCAGCCGGCGAGCGGGGAGAAGAGGCCGCAAAAAAGACACCCACACAAAAGGAAACTCAGGATGATGGCATCAATAAAAGAGCCGAGGATGAAACGGGTGCCGCCCTATCGGAAATACCGGTTGTTCTAAGGCCCTCAATCAAGCCAAGAGGCAATCTAAGTGATGGCAAAGGCGAAGGCGCAGGAGAGGGCAGTCTCAACCTTCTTCCCACACAAGGCTCCCTACAGCAGATAGCGCGTGAAGGAAAGACAGCCGTCGACAGTCCCAAAGAGGGCGGCGGTATGACGCTGCTGTTAAATACCGCGGAATTCAAATATCAGAAGTACTTTATGAACGTCAAGCGAAGGATTGAGTTTTATTGGGAATACCCGCCCCTGGCCGCAAGAAACGGACAGCAGGGAAGGCTTAATATCGATTTTGTTATCCATAAGGACGGCACCATCGAGACCGACGGCATAGAGATCATCAAGAGCTCCAACTACCCCATACTCGATGACGCGGCGACGACCGCCCTGAGATTAGCCTCGCCCTTTAACCCCTTCCCCGAAGGCTTCGATGTCGAAGAGATCACTGTCCACGGCTCGTTCGAATATAGTCTGATCAGGACAAAGAGATAAAGGGGGAGTAGGGCTGTGCCCGACCATAAAGAGAAAATAATAAGAACTTAAAGGCTCTTGCAGATAAATCTGCAAGAGCCTTGTTTTTTCTTTAAACCACCACTGCCCTTAGAATATTGCGCTGACCCTGATCCCATACTCTGTTGAATTATTTGCAGGCTCATATCCATAACTCCCCCCTGAGCCGGGAATGAGTACTAATTCCGAATCATCAATATTCCAATATATAAAGTAAGGCTCTATTTCGTAATGAATTCCGATATCTTCATTTCGAAGTTTAATAGAACCTCTATATCCATAACCGGTATTTTGGTCATTTGAAATGTCACCCCAACCCAGACCCATATCGCTGAGGAAGCTTTCCTGCTGTCCATCCCAGAAATAGTCATATTCTAATATAACTACAATAGACCATGTGTCATCCATGGTCGTGAGTGTTTCTATGCCTATCGGAGTATAGTAGTAATTTGCTTTCCTTCGAAAACCCTCTGCGCCTGTTGATGTAGTGCCTCTAAGGTCGTCATATAGGTACCTATATCCAAAACCAAAATATGGAGTATAAACGCTTGTCGTTGTTATAAAGTCATATCCGAATAAACCTCTAAGCTCAATCATGTAGTCATTTATATTATCCAATGTCCCCGAGCCGGTGTAATCCACCTGTCCATAACTAAAACGGCCTTCTGCTTTGTACATATATTCGTCGTGATAGGTAAAGGAGGCGAGGAGACCATACATATACCCCTTTTCTTCCATTATACCCGGCTCTTCATACTTGATATACGAAATATGCGTCCCCAGGCCCCATGAGTACATTGGCAGTAGTTCTTTCGCAAAGAGGTTTCCAGCGCCTGCAAAGATAAAATATAGTGCTAGTAGAATAATTAATTTTTTCATGGCTTTCCTCTTTTTGTTTAAGGAACGAAACCAAGGAATCTAAAATAACGCTACCAGAAAGAGCCGCCCTTTTCTCTCTTCTTCGTTCGACCCGCCGGCTATCAGGTCGTCGTCCTTGAGCGTTCTTATCTCTATCTGGGCAAAGACGTTCAACATAATATTATATCTTGCCGTGAGCGAGAGGGCCAGCGCGTCCTCCGCTCCGTTCTGTTTTAGTATGTCGACCCTGGCTCCGATGACGAGCTCTTCTAATGGAAACCAGAGCCCTTCTATCATGATATTGTCTAAGTCTTCCAGGCCGTCTCTCTGTGCGCGGAAAATGCCGAGCGTAAAGAAGGCGGGTCCGACCTCCACCTCCCCGGCAAGCCCGTAACGGGTGGTCGATCTGTCGCCTCCAAACCCGTCCTTCTCATCACCCTGGCGAAAGATCGCGCCGATATTATATTTTTCCCAGTAGGTGAGCGAGTACGAGGCGAAGAAGCCTTTGAATTTATTATCCGAGTTTACATCCTCTCTGGTAATGCCGATGCCGTAGCGGTGGGTGGCCTCGCTTGTCTCTTCTTCACCCACTATTGAGCCGTTAAGTTCCACTGCCCTCTGGTGTGTGCTGAAGACATTTAGAGACTTTTGGGCGAAGTAGGAATTCTTTACAATGCGCTCTGAGTGTGCAAGAAAGGGCAGGGCGACCTCGTACTCACCGGCCTTTAGATTTAATACGCCACTACCTTGCGCCCCGATAAGGTCGTTAATCTGAATGTAGCCGTGCGAGAATACCGCACCGTCTTCAACGCCTATTACCCCGTGGACGGAGACCTTGCCCTCCTTGCCGAGCACCGCGCCCGCAAGGATCTCCACCTCCTCGATCTTCATATCGCTCTCTTCGGTCTTGACGCCTGCGGCTTTGGTATCGTTAAATTCCCCTTCTATCTCGACCTCCATTGCCAGAGGTAGCGCTCCCATATCCTTTAGCTCCTCCCACTCCTCTTCTTCGGCGAAACGGAAGCCGTTACTTTTGAATATCCTCCCTGTCTCGTTTAGTTTGGGAAAGGCGACGTGGCAGTAGCTGCAGTCCCTGCCTATCCTCTTTGCGAACATGGGCATGGCAAAGGACTCACTCGCCATAAGGGGGGTGAGGAGGAAGACAACTAGAAATATGAGTGTGTGCGGATAGATTTTTTTCATCTCGGCCTCGGCTCCTTATTAACGCCAGGTAACCTACCGCAATCTTTTGGCAGGTATGTCGCCGTCGGCGCCTAGGCCGACGGTCATGGGGAAGGAGACGTAGTGCCTCCTCTTGTCGGTATTGTCGTCGTGTATGGCTACGGCGATAGTAGCTACGTCGCCGTCCTTAAGTTGCACGTCGGTGGCATTCGACGCGGTGAGTTTTCTTTTAAGGAGCACAATATACCTGCCCCCGTTCTCGCCTGACCATACGGCTTCGGCCTCCAGGTCGCTCTTTCTTTCCCATCTCCTGTCTTCAAAGACCCATCCGTCCATCGGCGTGGAGCTATTGCTCTCTATCTTCACGCTCCACAGGTCCATCAGGGCGCCGTCGTTTAAGAGCCCCGTAAGCTCGTCCCGGCTCTTCATCTTGTTCCACGCTCCGTTCCTCGTATAGTAGGCGTAGAGTCGCACGTCGTCCCTCTTTATCCGCGCGTAATAAGGGTTGGCCTTGACCTGCTCTTTTGACGGCGCCTGTGGCATGGTGTTTAAGTCGTCGTGGCAGGTTATGAAACAGCCGTATCTCTTAAAGTAGTCTTCACCCTTGTTGAGCTGGATTGAGACCCTGTCGGGGTGTATCTTGTCGCCGCTCTCCTTAGACCATCCCCTGCCTGCCGAGGGCCATGAGAGCTTCATGTAGATATATTCACTGTCATAGGCGACCTGGATGGAAGCCAGTATTACGCCCTTCTTGTTCCTGATCGGCTTGTCTTCAAATACCCTGCGCGACCTCTTCATCTTTGCCGTGCCGTCCGCTATCTCGTCGGCCTTGAGATCGAGCTCTCCCTTCTTGCTCAGGTGGCACCTCCTGCAACTCTTCTTTCCCTGCTTGATATTTCTACTTCCGAGCCGGTGGTCGTCGCTTATGAGAAAGTCCATGGAGGTCATGCCCGGATAGAACATGGTAAGCGTGGTTGGGGGTATGATCTCCCAGTCTATCTCGGCGGCGAAGAGGTCCGGAGACGGAGAGAGGACCAGGGCCGTGAATAGAAAGAAGATAATTAGCGCCCTTCTAAATGCAGCGTGTATTATGCTGGCAGGTTTCATCGTTCCCTCCATATTAAGGTGCCAGGGTGTGGCTACTGGTATATCAGGTCTTAAAGTTCCCGACGTTGTTTCTGAGCGATTCCGCCAGCTTGTTCATCTCTTTTACGGTTTTGTCGAGCCCGAAGGCAAGTGTGGAGTTGTCTTCGGCCACCTTCTTTACCGTCTCCATCGACGCCACAATACGCGCTGAAAGCATCTTCTGCGAACTTGTCGTCTCTGCCACCCTCATGATCTTCTCCGCCACCTTGGTGGTGGAGTCGCTTACGAGGCGCGATTCTGCCGATAGCTCCGCGGTACACTCCTTGAGCCTCTTCATGAACTCGCGCATCTGGACCGTATCCTTCAGGATATTTTTGGCGCTGTTCGTCTGGCCCTGAGAGCTCTCTTTTATGCCCTCTGCCGTCTCTTTTATCGTATTCATAAGGCTTGTCGCCTTTTCGAGCTCTTTTGTTTGTACAGCTGTGGACTCTTTGATCTTTTTCGACATATCAAGAGAGAGACCGGCGTTCTCCTGAAGCCTGCCGAGGAAGGCCAGTGCGTCGCGCGATAGTGTCAGGTTATCGGCCACCCTTTTCGAACTCTGTTTTATGCTCGTGGCGGCCGTCTCCGTATCCTCGGTAATAAGGTCGAGGAGTTCGGAGACCTCATTTGTGGAAGCGCTCGTTTTGGTGGCGAGCTCTTTTACCTGTTTGGCAACGACCGCGAATCCCTTGCCGTGCTCTCCGGCCTGGGCCGCCAGTATTGTGGCATTTAATGCCAGCAGGTGGGTGGTCTCGGCAAAATCGTTGATTACGCCAAGTGCGCTACCTATCTCCTTTGAGCGTTGTCCAAGCCTCCCTATCATCTCCGTGGTGGCGGTAACATCCTTGGATACCTGCTCAACATTATCCCTGATCTTAGCGATGCTTCCCATGCCGAGATCTTCGCTTTCGTCCAGCAGTTTCCCGGTAAGCTCGCTCTGGGAGAGCGAGTGTGCCTCGATCGATTTAATATTTTCTTCCACCGCTACGATGGAATTCAACACCTCCCCGGTCCTCTCCAGCAACCCTTCAATATGGCCCGCGACCTCGTTGAGGGAGAAGGCTATCTCGTGGGCGGCCGATGCCGTGTTGGCGGTGGAGGCGAACAGTTTTTCATTGTTGAACTTTACGTCGTCTACGGAGGCGTAGACCGTCTGTGCTGAAGTGGATACCTTCTTCGAAGAGGTGTTCAGGACATTGGAGTCTTCGGCCACGCTCTTGATGGAATTATCCATCTCTTCGATGGAGGCCGCCACATCTTCAGCGGCCTTTAGCTGTTTTTGAACGCTGGTGAGTATGCCGTGCGATGAACCCTCAATCTTTTTGGAGGCGCTCGATACTTCGGTCGATACCAGGAAGATATCCCTGAACATGGACTGAAGTCCGGCGACGAAATTGTTGAACCAGAAGCCGAGCATGCCGATCTCGTCCTTGCTGGATACCTCCAGCCTGCGGGTGAGATCCCCCTTGCCCTCGGCAATATCCTTTAGCATGGTGACGGTCTTCTCGACCGGCCGGGTAATAATGCCGGTTATGAGAAAACCCAGCGCGAGCGCCACAATGACGATGATCGCTATGCCGTAGAGGAGCCATTTGTTTCTGCTCGACTCAAGGGAGGCGTACATATCGTCCAGCGAGGTGCTGATCATGAGGATGCCCCTCGCCTCTTCCTCCGCGGCATGGCAGCCGCTGCATTTCTGTCTGAATTCTATGGGCACCAGGTAGGTGAAGAGGCTCTTTCCGTCGACCTCCTCTATGTAGTCGATAGCGTCTTTTTGCCCCTCCACAAAGAGATTCAGGGCCTCTTTGAATTCCGGGCGCCATATGCCTTCGGCCACGTTGCTCGTCTCATCCGGATGGTCTGCGAGCCACTCTTTTTTTATCTCCCCGTATTCTTTTTCAACGGCCTTAAGGGTCTTAAAGTCCTGAAAGGCCTCTTCCACGCCGTTACTTCTTATGATCTGGACCCTTTCGGTATCCTTGATGGTCTTTAGCCCCGCGATCAAAAAGCGCGGCATGTCCGCTCTCTCTTCGAGCATATCGGTATATATTGTGTTAAGTATCGGCTCGGCCATCAGCTTACTCGCCCTCCTGCGCTCGCTTAGGAGGTTCAGCTCCTCTTCCTGGATTACCAGAAAGATCATTGTGCTGAAGCCGAGTATTATGATTACGACGGTAAGGGCGAGTATCTTTACCTTTAATCCGTGAAAGAACATTCTTTACGCTCCATCTTAAAACTCAGGCGTTCGATTGAAAACGTGGACGGGTAAAAATCACATTTGAAAGCCGATACAAATAAGTTCTACTTTATTAAAATGCGTGGGTACAAGCGTGAAATGATAATTTAATCCTAAGTTACGGTCTAAAACCATATTATTAAAACCCGCTCGTCTAGTCAATAAAAAAACCTTTCCATTCCGTAGGTTTCAATGGTTAAATGCTTTAAATTCCATCGCAATAAATAGTTTGTCTTCAAAGGTTGCGGATGCTATTATATATAGAGTAATTTCTAGTGTTCTTGTTAAGTATGAGGGCCGCGGGCGGCCTCTCTCTTGCCTGTGCTTTCAAATGGCGTACGGGGCTAATGGTTTAAAACGCGGATTAAAGGAGGGTGTTACCTGTGAGCGAGAAGATCTTGATCTTTGGAAAAGATACGTGACCGTACACCGTGGCGGCCCGTGAGGATTACGCCAAAAGAGGTTTAGAGGTCGAGTACGTAAACGTCAAGGCCGATCCGGCGAATATGGATAGGATGCTTGAGGCAACAGGCGGCAGGCGCGACGTGCCTGTAATTGTCGAAGGCGGGGAAGTGGTAATCGGTTTCGGCGGTACGTGAGGAGTCTAGCGCGGCCGGCAGGTTGCCGGCCATAAGGAGTGAAAAAAAACAAGAAAAGAGAAGGGAACCAAGAAGGTAATGGAGAGAACACTATCGATCATAAAGCCGGACGGAGTAAGGAAGAATATAATAGGTGAGGTAATAAAGAGATTCGAAGGGGCAGGGCTCACAGTTGCGGGTCTAAAGATGTTAAGGCTTGATAAGGCAAGGGCCGAGGGTTTCTACGACGTACATAAGGAGCGGCCGTTCTTTTCTAGCCTTGTCGAGTTCATGACGTCGGGGCCCGTGGTGGTGATGGTCCTTGAAGGCGACGGGGCGATAGCTACGAACAGAGAACTCATGGGCGCGACAAACTTTGAAGAGGCAGAAGTTGGTACTATAAGGAAGGACTTTGCCTCTTCAATAGAGTCCAATGTCGTTCACGGCTCGGACGGCCCTGATACCGCCGCCAGCGAGATAGACTATTTCTTTAACAAAGAGGAGCTATTTTAGAAAGATGGAGCTGACCCACAAGATACACGCCCATTACGACTTTAGCGAACTCGACGCCAATCGTTTGAGGGAGCTAAGGCCCGTTATGGAGGGCTATGCCAAAGACTTCCCGGCTGAGTTCTATAATTTCGTCAGGAACTTCGACGAGGCCGATAAGTTTCTAAAGGACGAGGCCACAATAAAGAGGCATCAGGACGGGCTAAGGGAGTGGTACAAGAATCTCTTTTCAGGGAATTACGGCCCCGTCTATCTAAATAACCTGGAGCATATCGGCATGATGCACGTAAAGATCAATCTGAACCCCCATTACGTAAACGCCGCCATGCACTTTGTGAACACATTTTGCATGGATATAATCACAAGGGAGATAGACGACAGAGACAAAAGGCACTCCATGATGCGCTCGGTCGAGAAGATACTCGATATGAACCTCGATGTCATTACCAGTTCTTATATCGAGGAGGAGAAGAAGAGGTATTTTATCTCGTCGAGGTTCGAGAACCTGCTCATTCAGTTTTCAAACCGCTTCTCATACGGCCTGAACCTCGTGCTTGTGCTCGGGCTTGTGGCGCTTGGCATAATGGTCATGGGCCTCTTTGTTTACGACGTAACGCACATATTCCAGGGGGATATTGAGAAGGGCCTCCTCTCTTCCCTTGGTAGCCTTCTGATGCTCTGGGTCGTAATAGAGCTTATGGATACGGAGATCAACCATCTCAGGGGAGAAAAATTCGCCATAAAGGTCTTTATAAGCGTCGCGCTTGTGGCGGTCATAAGAAAGATCCTCGTAACTTCACTCAAGGCCGATGAGGTCGAGGCGCAGCTCTCCCTTATCATCGCCGTCGCTGTTCTCGGCGGCGTCTACTGGCTTGTTGCAAAGGTTGACAATTGACAGCACTCTTTTTATGCCAGACCTCTTTGTTCATCTTACGTATTAACCCCGGCTTATTGGATACGGAATAACTTAAATGAATTCTAAAAGGGTACAGGTACATATACCCTATCCGATCCTGCTTGACAGGCTCGGCGAGGTTCTCGATGCCGGGTTGAACCCGGAGGTCTATATCGACGATGAGAGTCTCGCGGCCATTGAGTCGGGCGCTCCATCTATAGGCGAGCTTCGCGAGGCACTTTCAACAAAGGGGCTTAGAGCTACGATACACGGCCCGTTCATGGATATGAGTCCCGCCGCGGCGGACGAGGGCGTAAGATCGCTTACGCAGGAGAAGTTCTCGCGCCTGATAGAGAGTTCAAAGGAACTCAAGCCAGCGGCGATCGTTTTGCACGGGGGCTATGACGAGCGATACTTTGACGGTGATAGCGCTCTCTGGCTCGAGCAGAGCATAAAGACCTGGACCCCGCTTGCGAAAGAGGCCGAGCGCGCGGGCACGGTCCTGGCGTTGGAGAATATTTTTGAGGAGCGTCCCGATACGCTAAGGGAACTGGTCTGTGAAGTAGGCTCGCCAAACCTTCGCGTATGTCTTGATGCGGGGCATATCAACCTCTATTCCGCTGTGGAGATGGAAGAGTGGTTCACGTCTCTTGGCCCGTATATCGCGGAACTCCATATACACGACAATTTTGGCGTGAGGGACGACCACCTCCCAATAGGGGACGGATCAATCGATTTTCCGCTCTTCTTTGGATTTGTAAGAGAGTACACCAGCGAGGTGATATATACCATAGAGCCCCATGGTGAAGAAGTTCTCAAGAGGGGGCTCGAGGCCGTGGCTGGCTATATTTAGCGTGAAATAAGGTTTGCTTTTCTTCTTATTAATGGTAGAATTTCTTACTTACGATTAGTGCAATCAACGGGATTTCTCATGTTTTTTTCTTAAGGGCCCATAGCTCAGTTGGAAGAGCCACCGGCTCATAACCGGTCGGTCCCAGGTTCGAGTCCTGGTGGGCCCACCAATTATTAATGTTTTACGGGAGGTTTTCTTGGCAAGCACCATTGATGTACTTCAGGAGATTCAAAGGGTCGATCTTGAGATAAGCAAGGTGGAGAAGGAAGGGAGCAGGTACAGGGAAGCTATTGCAAAGGTCTCTGTCGAAGTCGAGGCGCTTGAAGGTGATCTTGAGGTTGTAAGTAGAGAGAGTGAAGAAATGGAAGCCCTCTTAAAAGAGATAAACGAAGAGATAAGGGTAAATAACGAAAAGGTAGAGAAGGATGAGGTTAAGCTAAATGATATCACCTCTGATAAGGCATTAAAGGCGCTTTCAAAAGAGATAGCCACAGCCAGGAGGGTCGTGAAGGCCGCAAAAGAGCGGCTTGATAAAGTTAGTCCCCAGTGCGAAGAAAAACGTGCGGTGGTTGAAGAGAAGAGAGCAGTCATTGAAGCCAAGCGCGCCGAGATAGAGAGCATGAAAGAGGAGATGGAGACCAGAGGCGGACAGTGGCAGGAGACCCTGGAGGCCAGGAATTCAGAGCGCGAGGCCGTTATAAAGGATCTGAACCCTTCCGTACTTAAGAGATATGAGACCATAAAGAGCAGGCGGGGCGGCCAGGGGCTTGCCAAGGTATTTAAGGAGACTTGCCAGGGATGCTTTATCCATATCCCCCCGCAGGTATATAATATACTTATAAAGGGCACCGAAGAATTGATCGCCTGTCCAAATTGCCACAGGATCCTCTATTTTCTGCCCGAAGAAGCCTCAACTGATACGGCGTAAGCACCGATGTCTTCCGCTAAATCAACGCATAGTCCTGAGTTCGTCAAGAAATTTCTCTCTACACTTTCAAAGAAGCTCGATCTTGAGGAGGTAGCGCGCGAGATGGGCATCTCGCCTGCCGACGGCGAGGCGATCCTCTCCTCTATTCTTGCGGGCAAGGGTAAGGGCAAGGGCAAGGATAGAAGAGGCGCCGGGGGTGGGCTCGCCCCACAAAAGAGAGAAGGCGAGTACGTGATCTTTGTAGACGGGGCAAGCCGCGGTAATCCCGGCCTTGCCGGAGCCGGGGCCATAATAAGGGACCCTGATGGCGAGGTCGCAGGCAAGCTCGGGCGCTACCTCGGTATGGGCACAAATAATATGGCCGAATACGAGGCGCTGATCCTCGCGCTCGAAGAGGCCCAAAGCTTAGGGTGCGCTTCGGTTAGCGTATTTGCCGATAGCGAACTTGTGGTAAAGCAGATTAAAGGTGTCTACAAGGTCAAGAACGAGGGGCTTAAAGGCCTCTACGCAATAGCAATAAAGCTTATCGATCAATTCTCATCATTTAAGATCACCCACATACCAAGAGAGCAAAATCACGAGGCCGACAGGCTTGCAAACGAGGCCATTGACCAGCGGGATCAAGAGTAACCGGGCCAGCCCCCCCCCCACACTCGTGTGGTTTAATGCCGCGCAACGAGACTCTTTGGATTTGCGGGACTGACCTGTACGCGGTGAAGGCGAGTAGCCGGACCAGTCCGCCATACTCGTGTGGCTCTTATTTGCAAATCCAAAATTTTCATTGTATAATCTAGACATGTAGCACTTCGCGGGTCGGAGGCTGCAGGGTGGCCGCCGCTATTTTCGAATAACGGAGGAAAGTCCGGACACCATAGGGCAGGGAGGTCGTTAACAGCGACCGGGGGTGACCCCAGGGACAGGGCAACAGAAAGTATACCGCCGCGCCTTAGGGCGCGGTAAGGGTGAAACGGTGGGGTAAGAGCCCACCAGAGGGCCGGGTGACCGGTCCTGCTATGTAACCCCCTCCCGGTGCAAGGCCAAATAGGCCCGGTTTTAAGGACGGCCCGTCTTTCTTCTCAGGAAGGGCCGGGCGGGTTGGCCGCACGAGTAGTACGGCAACGTGCTTCCCAGATGAATGGCCACCGTCCCCTTCGGGGGATTACAGAATCCGGCTTACGGCAGCCTCCGATCCGCTTTTTATATCTAAATTCTTTGGCGGGCGATCTTCATTCTACGTAGCTTTTTATCTCATGGGAGGGATTGTATGAATGAAAAATGTTGGAATTGCGCAAATGAATTTGAGCCGCATATTATAAAAAAACCAGATAATCGGGTTGCATTTTGTCCAAAGTGTTCAACGAGACATATCTATATTGAGAACGATCCGGGAAAGCTTATTATTTCCAGCGCCATTACAAATGAAGATAAAGTATTACACCATCCACCAGTTGAAGTAGAGAAACCAGAAGAAGCAAAGGTAACAGAAGAAGCAGAGGAATAGTCAGCAGGGTGGGCTCCGTCCGGTTACATTGTTTCTCTCCATCCGCGTATTCTCTATGGGTCTTCTAAAAATCGAAAGTTTATGCTAATATGATATTATAGATAAACAGCATTGATCAAACACCTGTG
Source organism: uncultured bacterium (assembly GCA_965372515.1). Taxonomy (GTDB): domain Bacteria; phylum Desulfobacterota; class GWC2-55-46; order GWC2-55-46; family JAJCZF01; genus CBDVCO01. Next base: position 18,531 of record CBDVCO010000005.1, read on the forward strand.
AGGTTATAATTTGTTCTTATATGGTTATTGAATGAGCGACCAAAAGAAGACAAAAGATGAGCTTATAGGTGAAGTTGAAGAGCTTCGCACCTTCTTTCTCGTTGTGGACCAGAGCCCGGCCTCAACGATCATCCTTGATAAAGAGCTTATAATAAAGTATGTGAACCCCGCGTGCCTCGAGATCACAGGATACTCTTCAGGTGAGCTTATCGGCAAGCATATAGATATACTCCGCTCCGACGTTCAACCCCCCGAGTACTACAAATCGATCTGGCCAACTGTGCGCTCCGGCAATGTCTGGCGCGGTGACGTCTGCAGCAGGCGGAAGAACGGCGAGAACGTATGGGAGCTTATAAGCATATCTCCGCTAAGACTTCCTACAGGAGAGATAACCCGCTTTCTCTCGGTAAGGGTGGATGATACTGAGCGCAGAGAAGCAGAAGAGGCGCTCATCAGGTCGGAGACTAAGTACCGCACACTATTCGAGTCGTCCGCAGACGCGATAATGCTTCTCGATGATAAGGGATTCTTTGAGTGTAATGAAGCTACACTCGAAATATTTGGATGCAAGTCGCGCGAAGAATTTCTGAACAAACATCTGGCTGAACATTCTCCTCCCGCGCAGCCGGGTGGAGAGGATTCGGTAACTCTTGCCAATGAGCGAATCGCCTTAGCATTTAAAGATGGGAAAAATCAATTCGAATGGATGCACAAAAGGATGGACGGCTCTGAGTTTCCCGCCGAGGTCTGGCTTACCAGGACGGAGCTTGATGGAAACAGTGTTATACAGGCTACGGTTCGTGACATTACCGAGCGCAAGAAGGCTGAAGAGAAGATCCGGCATATGGCCTTTCATGATCCGCTGACCGGGCTCGCCAACCGCGCCCTGTTGATCGACCACCTCGAGCAAGCCGTGCCATTGGCGCAAAGGAACAAAGAATTCCTTGCTGTTCTTTTCCTCGACCTTGACCGCTTTAAATTGATCAACGATACCCTTGGACATACCAGGGGGGATGAGGTCTTAATGGCCGTAGCCGAAAGGCTTAAAAGGCATACACGAAAATCAGATACCCTGGCGCGCCAGGGCGGGGATGAATTTACAGTGGTTATCCAGGGTCTGCGCAGGATAGAGGATATCCCGAGGGTTAGCGAAAAATTCTTTTCTGCTTTCAAAGAGCCTTTCAATGTTGAGGGAAACGACTACTCTTTTACAATATCCATGGGAATAAGTATCAGTCCTAATGATGGTGAAGATGCTGAGACTCTTATAAAGAACGCCGATATAGCCATGTACGAGGCAAAGGACGAAGGCAGAAACAACTATAAACTCTTCAACGCGAGCATGAACGAAAGTATTAGCAAGCGGCTCGCGCTTGAGAACAAGCTCCATAAGGCCCTTGAAGAGGACGAGTTTCTGCTCCACTACCAGCCGCAGGTCTATATCGATTCAGGTGAGGTGGCCGGTATAGAGGCCCTTGTACGATGGCAAAGTCCCGGTGAAGGGCTTGTGCCGCTCAAGGACTTTATCCCGTTGGCCGAGGATACAGGGTTTATCGTGCCGATCGGGGAGTGGGTCTTGCATCAAGCCTGCACTCAGAACAAGCTGTGGCAGGATAAAGGGCTTAAACCGGTGACCGTTGCGGTCAATATTTCAATGCGTCAGTTTAATCAACAAGATTTCGTTAGTACCGTGGAAAGGGTCTTGAAGGAGACGGGGCTCGAAGCAAAGTACCTGGAGCTTGAACTTACCGAGAGTATCGCCATCCACGATATGGAAGCTACTTTAAAGACTCTCGGTCAGTTAAAGGCCCTGGGTGTCAGGCTCTCGATAGACGACTTTGGCACGGGATATTCATCGCTAGAATATCTTAAGCTGATGCCCATGAATATGCTGAAGATCGCGCAGTGCTTTATAATTGGTCTTACTCCCGATTCAAGCGATATCGCTATTGCCAGGGCGACTATCCAGTTGGCAAAGAGCCTGGATTTCGAGGTTATTGCCGAGGGTGTGGAGACAAGAGAGCAGCTTGCATTGCTTCGTGATCTCCAGTGTAAAAAGGTCCAGGGGCACCTATTCTCAAAGGCGCTTGTTTCCAGTGAGATCGAGGGCTTTTTAGGAAAAGATTGGCGCTTTGACTTAAAGTAACGGGGCGGGTTCTGCCCTTCAACAATGCTTCTTTCTCAGCCGTTCTGTTTGCTTAAATCTCAATAGATCCGGCTTTTTCAGCCGACAAAACCCGCTTAAAAATAGAATCATCCCACTTTTTCGTTTTTCTTCTTGATTTCTCCTTCAGATCATACGTTCGCCAGGCGCACTGAAGGCCCCCTAAATATAAAATTTCCCTTGACAATAGGGCATTTCAGCCGTATTATTATCAGGCAGTGGTATAAAGTGGTATAAAGTACCATGAAAAGCCTATTTGCGGGGGGCAACAGGCCAAAATGTTTAGAGGTAGATACGAACATACCATAGACGGAAAGGGGCGTCTAAGCATTCCTTCGAAGTTCAGGGAGTTGCTTAGAGATGAGTACGATTCCCGCCTGGTTGTAACCACCCTGGATGGTTGCCTCATCGCCTACCCTCATCAGGAGTGGCAGGTCCTTGAGGAGAAGATCTCCACCCTCCCCGCATTCAACAAAAATACCAGATCATTTCTACGAAACTTTTACTCCAGCGGCGTTGACTGCCCGATAGATAAGCTCGGCAGGATACTTGTGCCACAGGCGCTTCGCGACTACGCGGGGCTCACCAAGGACGTTATGCTGATGGGTATCTTCAAGCAGTTTGAGATATGGGACAAGGGCGCCTGGGAGGCGCGTGAGTCCGAGACTACACTTGAGGATATAAGCAGGACGCTCGAAGACCTGGGTATTTAGATTGGAAGAGGTTCGTCACCAGCCTGTCATGGCGGATGAGGCGTTAGGTTTTTTAAAGCCGGTTTCTGGCGGCACCTATGTCGACGCCACGCTTGGCGGAGGCGGGCACGCTCTAAAGATTTTAAGCTCCGTTCCCCGCGTGCGTCTTTTGGCGATAGACCGGGACGCAGAGGCGATTACGAGGGGCAAAGTTCTCCTTGAGCCATTTGGAGAGAGAGTGACTTTTATAAGGGATAATTTCAGGAATATTGGTGAGATTATCGCTACACAGGGTCTCTCGCAAGTGGACGGCATACTCGCAGACATTGGGCTCTCTACATTCCAGCTTGAGAGTGAAGCCAGGGGGTTTAGTTTTATGAAGGATGCAAGGCTCGATATGAGGATGGACAAGACCCAGGATAAGACCGCCTTTGATCTGGTCAATACCCTTGACGCTTCTGAGCTTGAGCGCATATTCAGCCAGTATGGGGAGGAGAGGTTCTCAAGGAGGATAGCGAGGCGTATCGTGGAGCAAAGGGGCTCGGCGCCAATAGAGACCACGGGAGAGTTGAAGGACCTGATACACAGCTCTATTCCAGCCAAATATAAGAGAGAGAAGATAGACCCGGCTACAAGGGTCTTTCAGGCGCTTAGAATCGCGGTGAACGACGAGCTCGGTAGCCTAAGCGAATTCCTCGACAATGCCGTAGGCTCGCTCGCCAAAGGCGGGAGGCTTGTCGTCATCAGCTTCCATTCTCTCGAGGACCGCATTGTAAAGAGGAAGTTCAAAGAGTTTTCTAGAGATTGTATCTGTCCCCCGAGGATTCCAAAATGTGTTTGCGATCACGTAAAGTCGCTCGAGCTTCTTACGAAGAAGGCCCTGAGGCCGACCGAGGAGGAGGTGGCCTCGAACCCCAGGGCAAGGAGCGCAAAGCTTAGGGCCGCCCGGAGGTGTTAGAGGGGCCTTTAGAGATAGAGCGTACAAAAAAGTAAGGAGAGAAGAGATGGCTCGCAGTTATGCAACGAGGGCGCTTAAGCCGGCGATACTGGAAATTCAGGCTATCAGGATCAGAAGGGACTTGAAGGATACGGGTTTCTTCTACAGATCGGTAATAGTCGTTGCCTTTGTTGCCCTGCTATTTTTTGCCTATCTGCAGATCAGGCTTACGACAGTTCGGATGGGATACGACATCTCAAGCGCCAATACCGAGAGATCCAAGTTGGTGGACAAAAACAACAGGCTCCGGCTTGAGCAGGCGCGCCTTAGGGCCCCGGAGCGTATTGAGCGGATAGCGATAAAAGAGCTTGGACTGAGCTATCCCACGGCCAGGCAGATAAAACGTATTAAATGAAAAAAAAGAAAAAGAAACTCAGTTGGTTGAGGTTTCGTATCTTTCTGGTTCTGGGGTGTTTCTTCCTCCTCTTCGGCGTGGTCTTTGCCAGGGCCTTTCAGATACAGGTCATCGACAGCCGCGCGCTCACGACGAGGGCCGAGAACCAGAGCACAAAGACTATCAAGATACTGCCCAGAAGGGGTGCTATCTATGACAGGAACCTGAACGAGCTGGCGGTAAGCATTGAGGTCGACTCTATCTACGCACACCCAGCAAAGGTGACCGAGCGCGGCCGGGCCGCAAGGACAGTAGCGAAGATAACAGGCATGAGCAGGCAAGAGGTAGAGAAGCGGCTGGCTTCAAACAAGCGCTTTGTTTGGATCAAGAGGCAGGTAGATATATCGAGCGAGGAGAGAAAGCTTTTAACTGATCTTAAGGGGATAGGGACGACAAAGAAGAGCAGGAGGTACTACCCGAACCACCAACTCGCGGCAAACCTTATAGGCTTTGAGGGTATCGATTCAAAAGGGCTCGAGGGTATTGAGCTGAGTTTCGATAACTACCTCAAAGGCGAAGCCAAGAGGGTCTATGGCGAGAGGGATGCCAGAGGCAGGGTCATGCTCTTCGAGGATGTGGAAAAGACGGCCGGTACGCGCGGCATGGATGTTGTGCTCACTATAGACAAGGTGATCCAGCATATAGCCGAGAGGGAGCTTAATAAGGCAATCATAGAGGCCGAGGCAAAAGGCGGGATGGCCATTGTCATGAACCCGGAAAACGGCGAGATACTGGCCATGGCCAATATGCCCACGTTCGACGCCAACCGTTTTCACAGGTATGGACCGAAACAGTGGAGGAACAGGGCGCTGACCGATACCTTTGAGCCCGGCTCTGTTATGAAGGCGTTCCTGCTGGCGGCTGTGCTCGATAATGAGTCGGTTGAGAGAAATGACATATTTTTCTGCGAGAACGGATCATACAAGGTGGCCGACAGGGTATTTAACGATACCAAAGATCACGCATGGCTCTCTTTGGCGCAGATAATCAAGTATTCGAGCAATATCGGAGCGGCAAAGGTGGGAGAGAAGCTTGGCAAGAAGTCTCTCTACAGGTACTTTAAGAGGTTCGGCTTTGCACAAAAGACCGGGATCAACCTCCCCGGCGAGGGCAGGGGAGCGTTCAGGCACTATAAGTCGTGGTCGGGTGTAACGCTTCATACCGTCAGTTTCGGCCAGGGCATTTCGGTAACCGCGCTTCAGTTGGCAAGCGCCATGAGCGCCATAGCCAATGGCGGCTACATAATGGAGCCGCGCATCGTTAAGAAGGTCACCGATCCAACGGGCAGGGTAGTCTATGAGTCATCGCCGATGATAGTGGAGCGGGTTATAAGCCAAAGAGCGGCAGATGAGTCGACCAGGGTACTTGTAAGCGTTACGAAATCAGGGGGAAGCGGAATGGAGGCGGCCATTGAGGGCTTTGATGTAGCCGGCAAGACCGGAACGGCGCAAAAACCGGACCTCGTAAACGGCGGCTATAAGTCCGGCGCTTACATGGCCTCGTTTCTTGGATTCGTCCCTGCCAATGAACCGAAGCTCGTTATCTTCGTTGCCATAGATGAGCCTCAGACTCAGGACTCTTACTATGGAGGCGTGCTTGCGGCACCTGTATTTAGTGAGATCGCCACGCAGTCTCTCTCCTATCTTGGAATATTCCCCACCGGCGGCGTAGAGGGCGGGGGAGATAAGGGTAAAGGGCTAAGGCCTGCTAAGCCCAGGACTGTTGAGGCGGCTTTTCATCCGGACGGCTTGAGGGAAGACGAGCTTACTGGCGTAAAAGACGGGGTCGTGCCGGAGTTTAAGGGGAAGACGATCAGGGCGGTCGTCAGGGTCACGAACAAGCTCGGCGCAGAGGTATCGATCAGCGGCTCAGGGGTGGCATTTCGCCAGAGCCCGGCGGCCGGGGAGAAGTTCGCCGCCAGCGACCCTATAAATGTCTGGTTCAAGTAGCCGCCTGGCCGCCCGGCTTGAAATATTATTAGACGGTTTAAGGGTCTTTAATTGAGATTGAGCGCTCTTATAGAGGATATAGATACCAGGGCCGTCGGCCTGGAGGTCATAGGCATGGATGAGGATGTGGAAGTAAGATCGATCTCGCTCGATTCAAGAGAGCTTAAAGGGCCGGGCGCTCTCTTTGCGGCCCTGCCTGGCGAGCTCGCCGATGGTTTCGATTATATAGACGAAGCCGTCACGCTCGGCGCAGTATGCGTGCTGGCCGAAAAAGTGAAAGAGGGCTTAGGGGTGCCGCAGATAATAGCTACTGACGCAAGGGCGGCTCTTGCCTCCATAAGCGAGACCTTCTACGGGGCGCCTTCCGCTCGGATGAGCGTTGTAGGGATTACCGGGACCAACGGCAAGACCACGACGTCATATATTATCGAATCGATCTTCAAGGCGGCGGGTCTTAAGTGCGGGGTCATAGGAACCGTGAATTACAGGTATAACGATATTGTGTTGAAAAGCGATCACACCACGCCGGAGAGCATAGAGTTCTCCGCCCTGATGAATGATATGGCCGAAGCCGGTGTGAGCCATGTGATCGTTGAGGTATCGTCACACGCGCTTACGCAAAAGAGGGCCGACGGATGCCGGTTCAGCACGGCGGTCTTTACAAACCTTACCCACGAACATCTAGACTACCACCACTCAATGGAGAATTACTTTATGAGCAAAAAAAGACTTTTTGAGGAGCTTATGAAGGAAGATGGTGTGCCTGTTGTAAATATTGACGATAAATGGGGAAGTGCCCTGGCAGAGGAGTTTCCAACTGCTATCACATACAGCCTGAAAGAGGAGGCGGATATTTACCCGAAGGAGTATGCGGCGGCAAAAGGAGGCATAGCCGCCACCCTGAATACCCCGGCTGGAATGCTTAAGGTCGAGAGCGCCCTGATAGGTGAATACAATCTAAGTAATATCATGGCCGCCGTGGGTACTGCCATAAGCCTCGGTATAGATTTCAAGGCGATCAGCTCGGGTATAAACGCGCTTGAGAGGGTCCCCGGAAGGCTCGATGCTGTCGAGGGGGATAAGGACGCCTTGACGGCCCCGCGTTTTCTGGTCGATTACGCCCATACCGCAGACGCGCTCACGAGGGTTCTTAAAGCGTTAAGGAAGATCACCCGGGGCAGGCTCATAACCGTATTCGGATGCGGAGGGGATAGAGACGCAGAAAAGCGCCCTCTTATGGGCGAGGCCGCGACAAGCTTGAGCGATATTACGATCATAACTTCAGACAATCCCAGGGGCGAAGACCCCGTTAAGATCATAGAGGATATAGAGGCCGGCCTGGCTGGCATCAGGCGCTTTGAAGCCAGTGATGAGACCCTTGACCACGGTTATACGGTTATAGTCGAGAGGAGGGACGCTATAAGAAGGGCCGTGGCGCTCGCAGGCACAAACGACACGGTGCTGGTTGCCGGAAAGGGGCACGAGGATTATCAACTTATAGGGGAAAGCTCACTTAGCTTTGACGATAAGGAGGAACTCGCTCAAGCGATAAGCGATCATTCGGCTTCGGCCGGTGCGCGTCACTAAGGGTTATGGGTTTTATTCTCGAAGATATTGTTACAGCGACCAAAGGGAGGCTTTTAAGCGAAGCCTCACAAAAGGAATATAAAGGCGTTTCGATAGACAGTCGAACCATAGGGCCCGGCGAGATATTTTTCGCCCTGAAAGGTCCCAGGTTCGACGGACACGACTACATCGGCGAGGCCCTCACCAGGGGCGCTTCTTCGGTGGTCGTTGAGAGCTCGGAGGCCGTAGAGGCATCCGGAATTAAAAAGGGCAGTGTGAGCGTGGTTGTTGTGAAAGATACGCTTACGGCCCTTGGCGATTTGGCCGCATCTTTGAGGAAGCGTTATCCTATTCCTCTCCTTGCGGTGAGCGGCTCAACGGGAAAGACGACGACAAAAGATATGGCTTCTCTAATTCTAGGCGCAGAAGGCAAAGAGGTACTTAAGACCAAGGGTAATATGAATAACCTTGTAGGGCTTCCTCTCACGCTTCTAGACCTCGACTCCGCATATGACTTTGCTGTGGTGGAGCTGGGGATAAGTGTAGCCGGTGAGATGGAGAGGTTGGCCGGGATCAGCAGGCCCGATGTGGCGCTCCTGACCAATATCGGTTGCGGTCATATTGAAACACTCGGGGATATAGAGAGTGTGGCGATGGAGAAGGGTGAACTCTTCGGCGGGCTTTCGAAAGACGGGGTAAAGGTCGTCAACCTCGATGATCCGTGGACAGTAAGGCTTGCGGATATGGACGATGAAGAGAGGGGTTGTAAGTGCGACAGGATCACGTATTCCATAGAGGAGAATGCGGATGTAAGCGTAAGCGAGGTTACCGATTTTGGCCTCGATGGAACGCGTGTGGTCTATAACGTGGTCGGTGAGGATATCGAGGTAAGGTTCAACTCTCCGTCGCTGGTCAACATGCAAAATGGCGCCGCGGCGATCGCGGGGGCTTTGCCGCTTGGGGCCAGGCCTGAGGCAATGAGACGCGGGCTTAATTCCTTTATGCCCGAAAGCCACAGGATGGTAGTACTGAGCGTCAATAACATAACCATACTGGACGATACATATAACGCTAATCCTGAAAGTGTCGCCGCGGCTATAGGGACACTCGAAAGGGTCGGCGGACGCAAGGTCGTGGTGCTCGGCGATATGTACGAGCTTGGTGAATACAGCGAACAGGCCCACTTCGAGGTCGGCGCAAGGCTTGCCGCAAGCGGGGTCTTTATCGCCATAGCCGTAGGCAAGTGGGCTGAAGAGGTGAGGATGGGCGCCGTCTCAAACGGCTTTGACGATGAGAGGTTCTTCACTTTCGATGATAAGGCCGAGGTCGTAGAGCTCTTAAGGTCCATTCTTGACGTGGACGACACGGTGCTTGTCAAGGGTTCGCGCGGCGCGGCAATGGAAGAGATAGTCTTCGAGTTAAGCGGTGTCAGGGGTCAGAGCTAGTTTGTCAAATAAGGCCTGTTTAACGAAGTAAAGGAAAAGGGGTAAGGGGATGCTCTATCATTTTTTATTTCCGCTGGCGAAGATACATTCTATCTTCAATATCTTCCAGTACATCACCTTCAGGACCATCTACGCCACCGTTACCGCCCTTGTGCTTAGTTTTATTATCGGCCCGTTTCTTATCAGGAAGCTTTCGTCGATGCAGGTTGTAGAGGTTATTAGGAGAGACGGACCCCCCTCTCACCTTGTTAAAGAGGGTACGCCGACCATGGGCGGAGTGATAATACTGATAGCCGTAATGGTCTCGGTAGCGCTCTGGGGAAGATTCGACAATACGTATATCTGGGTACTCTCTATCGTGACAATGGGCATGGGTGCCATAGGCTTTGCAGACGACTACAGGAAGATGTCGGGAAAGATAAAAGGGCTTAGCGCGGTCACCAAGATCCTTTTGCAGGTAATCGTTGCGAGCGCGGCCGTACTGATCCTCTATAACGGAGGTATAGATACCACGCTTACCATACCTTTTTTCAAGGAAGCCCGCATAGAGATGGGGCTATTCTATGTGCCATTTGCGGTCTGCGTGATAGTGGGTACATCGAATGCAGTGAATCTAACGGACGGCCTTGACGGGCTGGCCATAGGCCCGATGACAATAGCGGCGGCCACCTATGTGCTCTTTTCGTATTTGACGGGGCACTCGCGGCTAGCCGAGTATCTGCAGATTCTATATGTGGTCGATGCCGGTGAGCTTGCGGTCTTCGCAGGCGCAATGGCGGGAGCGAGCCTCGGTTTCCTGTGGTTCAACACGTATCCGGCTCAGGTCTTTATGGGCGACATAGGGGCGCTCAGCCTCGGCGGCGCCCTTGGGTCTATAGCTGTGATAACCAAGCACGAGATACTGCTTTTGCTCGTCGGCGGTATCTTCGTTGTCGAGGCCCTGTCGGTTATCTTCCAGGTCTCGTCATTCAAGATGAGGGGCAAGAGGGTCTTCCAGATGGCCCCCATACACCACCACTATGAACTCAAGGGGTGGCCCGAGCCGAAGATAATCGTGAGGTTCTGGATCATAGCCATAATCTTGTCGCTAATTGCGGCAAGTACATTAAAGATAAGATGAGCAAGATGAGCAGTGTTGTTGAGGAGAGTATTCCGGTCTTCATTGAGACCGATCTTAGGGGGCGCATGGAGCTTAGCGGATTGAATGTGCAGGTTGTAGGCCTCGGGCTTACGGGCAGGTCGGTGTCGAGCTTTCTGGCGCGCCGTGGGGCCAATGTAACGGCTACCGACCTAAGGCCCATTGAAGATATCGAGGAGGCTAAGGAGCTTGTCGACCTTGGTGTGACGGTACTAGGCGGTGGCCGTGATGTAAGGGCCGCGCGCGGGATAGATTTAATAATCATAAGTCCGGGGGTCGCTCCGGATATCCCACTTCTGGTTGAGGCGCGCGGTAAGGGTGTAGAGATAATAAGCGACATAGAGCTGGCTTCAAGGTTTATGACGGAACAGGTACTTGCTGTTGCCGGTACTAACGGCAAGACCACGACGGCGACACTACTTGGCAAGGTCTTTGAGGACGCGGGAAGAGAGGTCTTTGTCGGCGGCAATATCGGCACCCCGGTGCTCGACAGCGTTGAGGCTAGCGAGCCGCCTGACTTCTCGGTCCTCGAGGTCTCAAGCTTTCAGCTTGAGGGCATAAACAGCTTTAGCCCCCATGTGGCGATGCTGCTTAATATTACAGAGGACCACCTCGACAGGTACGAAGATTTTAATGACTATGCTGAGACCAAGTTCAGGCTCTTTATGAACCAGCAAGAGAGCGACTTTGCCATAGTGAATATGGACGACCCGGCCATCAATGAGCGGGTGGCTAAAGAGAAGATAAATGCGCGGCTCCTGGCGCTAATGCCTCTATCTTCCGCCATCAAAGGCGACGGGCTCTATCTATCGGGTGATGAAATTATCTTCACGCTCGACGGCCGGGTCGAGAGCTATCCAACAGAGGGTTTCGCTCTGATCGGTAGGGCTTCGGGCAAGAGGCCGGGAAAGAACAGTGTTGAAAATATTATGGCAGCCATAGCGTGCGCAAGGCTCATGGGCATAGAACGGGAGCGGATAATCGAGAGCATAAATAGCTTTACGGGGCTCGCGCACAGGATGGAGTTCGTCAGAGAGGTCGACAAGGTAACCTATATAAACGATTCCAAGGCCACCAACCCGGCCTCTGTCGTAAGGGCGCTTGAGGGGCTCGAGCCCCCGGTGGTCCTCATAGCGGGCGGTAAGGAGAAGGGCTGCGACTATGGCGTACTGGAGGCTGGCGTTAAAGAGAAGGTCAGGGTCGCGGTACTCTGCGGCGAGGCCGGCAAAGAGATCAATAAGTCGCTCTCCGGCGTCATTGACACCGTCCTTGTAGGTTCATTTGACGAGGCCGTGGAGGTTGCGCACAAGAGGGCCGAAGAGGGAGAGACGGTAATACTCTCTCCCGCGTGCAGCAGCTTTGATGAGTTTAAGAGTTATACAGAGAGGGGTGAGCGCTTCAAAGCCCTCGTGGAGGAGTTTTGATAAAGGCCGGGAACATGGACAGGGTCATGATAATCTCCACCCTTTTGCTGGTGGCCATGGGGCTTTTGATGGTCCATTCGACGAGCGACATTATCGCGCTCAACCGCTACGGCGACAGGTACTTCTTTTTAAGGAAGCAGGTCATCTTCTCGGGCGCGGGATTGATCTCTCTCTTTTTGGCCATGAAGATTCCCTACACTATCTATAGAAAACTCGCATACCCTTTGCTTTTCCTTGGCCTCCTGGGTCTGTGCCTGATCTTCGTGCCCGGCATCGGGCACAGCGCGGGCGGGGCCAACAGGTGGATCGGGCTTGGCTTTATGAATTTTCAGCCCTCTGAGGCGGCAAAATTATCCGTGATAGTCTTTCTGGCCTATTCGCTTGCCAGCAAGGAGCAAAACATAAAGGATTTCACAACGGGCTTTTTGCCGAACATCCTGATCCCGGGCAGCGTCATCGTGCTGATACTCGTTGAACCGGACCTCGGCAGTGCTCTAACGCTAGCGGCCCTTGTAATGACGATGAACTTTATAGCGGGCGTCAGGGTGGGTTATCTGGCGGCGCTCGCAGGTGCCCTCGGGCTTAGCCTCTATTTTCTGATCAGCAACGTTGAATATATGATGAAGAGGGTGTTGATATTTCTCGACCCCTGGAAAGACCCCAGCGGTTCCGGCTTCCAGATGGTCCAGTCCTTTATTGCCTTCGGTTCAGGCGGGATCGCAGGGGTGGGGCTGGGTGCCGGGAGGCAGAAGCTCTTTTATCTGCCCGAGGCCCATACGGACTTTATCCTTTCGGTCATAGGCGAGGAGTTGGGGCTCGTTGGCGTCGGCGTGGTCATAGTCCTCTATATTCTCTTCCTGATCGCGGGTACAGGCATAGCGCTCAGGGCAAAGGACCTCTACGGGACCTATCTGGCCCTGGGGCTTACCTTCATGGTGGTACTGCAGGCAGGGCTTAATATGGCGGTTGTGCTCGGGGTGCTTCCTCCCAAAGGGCTTCCGCTTCCGTTTATAAGTTACGGGGGCTCGTCGCTTTTAATAAACATGGTGAGTGTCGGGATAATTTTGAATATTTATATAAGGAGCAATAACACCTGAGCCGCGCAATGTGCTTTTGGGGATTTGAAGAGAGAGACGGCAAAACAATGGAGTATCTATCTTGAGATTAGTAATGGCGGGCGGCGGGACCGGCGGGCATCTTTTTCCGGCCCTGGCGCTTGCCGATGAGTTTAGAGTGAAAGATAAGAATGCGGAGATCATCTTTATAGGGGCCCGTGGAAGATTAGAGGAGAAGGTTGTACCGAGCTTCAATTATCCACTCGAGCTTATTGAGATCGAGGCCATAAAGAACAAGAGCGGCTTTGGGTGGATCAAGGCGCTTATTAAGGCGGGGACGGCTACACTTCGCTCGATGATGATACTAAGGAGGGTCAAGCCGGACGGAGTAATAGGGAGCGGGTCATATGGGTCCGGGCCGGTGGTCCTTGCGGCGAGGATCCTTGGCATAAAGACCGCGCTGCTTGAGCAAAACGTATTGCCGGGCATTACAAATAAGTTTCTGGCAAGGTTCGTCGACAGGGCCTATTTGAGTTTTAAGGATACGGAAAATGTTTTTCGCTCGGAAACGAGAAGGCTCTCAGGCACGCCGGTAAGAGAAGATATATTAAAGGGCAGGTTAGAGGGTAAATCGAGTTTGAAGGGCAATGGAAAATTTACCATACTGGTATTCGGCGGCAGCCAGGGGGCGGCTACCGTCAACGCGACCTTTCTCGACGCCGCCGAGTATCTAAGCGACATCTGGAACGACTTGAGGGTCATTCACCAGAGCGGCGAAGAGGGCTACGGGGGCGTAAAAGACGCGTACGAGAGGAAGGGGCTTAGCGTGGAGCTCTATAGGTTTATAGACGATATGGCCGGGGCCTACAGAGATGCCGATCTGGTCGTATGCAGGGCCGGGGCCACGAGTATAGCCGAGATAACGGCACTGGGGATCGCCTCCATTATGATGCCATATCCGTTTGCCGCCGCTGGCCATCAGGAGGTAAACGCCAGGTATTTAGAGAGCCGGGGAGCGGCCGTGATGATCACGCAGGATGAGCTTACGGCAAGTAACCTTGCCGCCGCTATCAGGAATTTTTATAAGGATAGCGCCGCGCTTAATAATGCGGCGAATAAGTCCGCAGAGCTTGGCAGGCCCGAGGCCGCGCGTTTTATAGTAGACGATTTCACAGCACTTCTTAAAGGCGCCGGGCGAAGGCGTTGACGATATAGGAAAGGTCAGAGTATGTACAGGGGAAGGATTAAGAGGATACATTTTATCGGCATTGGCGGTAGCGGCATGAGCGGCATTGCCGAGGTGCTTTTAAATATGGGCTATCAGGTCCACGGCTCGGACCTTCAGGTATCGGAGACCACCAAGAGGCTAAGGGAACTGGGCGCAGAGATCGAGCTTGGACACTCGGCCAAGAACGTAGGTGAGGCGGACTGCGTGGTCTACTCGTCTGCGGTGAGCATGGACAACCCGGAGATAGAAGAGGCGGCTTTGAGGCAGATCCCGATCATAGGGCGTGCCGAGATGCTCGCCGAACTGATGAGGATGAAGTACGGGGTGCTTGTGGCCGGAACGCATGGGAAGACCACGACCACCTCGATGATCGCAGCCATACTCGAAAAGGCCGGGCTCGACCCGACATTCGTAACCGGCGGCAAAATAAACGCCTTCGGGACAAACGCGAGACTCGGCACGGGCGATTATATAGTGGCCGAGGCCGATGAGAGTGACGGTAGTTTCCTGAAGCTCTCACCCACGCTGGCCGTGGTGACCAATATAGACCGTGAGCATATGGATCATTATAAGGATATGGACGAGGTCAAAGAGGCGTATGTTGATTTTATGAACAAGGTCCCGTTCTTCGGTTGCTGTGTGATATGCCTGGACCATCCGTTCATACAGGGACTCTTGCCGGATATCAAAAGAAGGACGCTTACCTTCGGTTTTACAAAGCAGGCGGACCTGCATGCCGATAATGTCGTCCACTTAGAGCTTGAGACGAGCTTCGATCTCTTCTACAGGGAGCGGGCTCTGGGCAAGGTGAGCATCAACGTCCCGGGGCGCTATAACGTATATAACGCGCTCGCCGCTGCCGCGGCGGCTTGGGAGCTTGAGGTGGATTTTGCTTCGATCAAGGCGGGGCTAGGGGAGTACAAGGGGGTGGCCAGGAGATTCGAGGTCAAGGGGATAGAGAACGACATAATGGTGGTGGACGACTATGGACACCACCCCGTAGAGATAAAGGCGGTGCTAAGGGCCGTGAAGGACGGCTCGAAGAGGAGGTCGGTCGTGGTCTTCCAGCCCCATCGGTATTCCAGGACCAGGGACCTCTTCGAGGAATTTCTCTCGGCCTTTAACGACGCTGAAAAGCTCATCCTTACGGGGATATATTCCGCAGGCGAGAAGGCGATCGAGGGAGTTGACGGAGAGGCTCTCTACAAGGCCGTAAGGGAGCGCGGCCATAGGGATGTCGCCTTTATACCGGATATGAACGCGATACCCGAGTATCTCTTAGAGATCGTAAAGGGCGGGGATATGGTAATCACATTGGGGGCCGGCAATATCTGGAAAGTGGGTTCTGAGTTTCTGGCGCTTTTGGGGCAAAAGAATCGAGTAACGGAGCAACGCTGATGGCCGAGCAGTATCAGCTATTTTTTGTGCAGCGCTTCAAGGGGAGGGTCTTGTTCGACGTCTCTATGAAAGAGTACACGTCGCTTAAGATAGGCGGTAGCGCCGATGTCATGGCTTTTCCCGAGAACGCGGCCGACTTAAGAGAGTTAATAAAGTTTGCTTTAAGCAAGAAGTTCCCGGTCTTTTACCTCGGCGGAGGCACCAACCTTCTCGTAAGGGACGGCGGTATTCGTGGGATAGTCGTAAATCTAGGCGAGGGTATGAAGGATATAACATTTTTAGATGATATGAAGGTAGTAGCAGGCTCCGGCGTAAGGCTCTCTGATCTCGTAGGGGAGTGCGCTCTAAAGGGGCTCGGCTCTCTGGAGTTTGTTGCCGGTATTCCAGGCGTGCTTGGCGGCGCTGTAGCAATGAACGCCGGTTGTTACGGCCGCGAGATGAAGGACGTGGTCGAGGGGGTGGAGATAATAGATAAGAAGGGCAAGAAGGGATTTCTCTCAAACTCTGAGCTTGGCTTTGGCTACAGGTCAACTAAGCTTCCTGAGGGCAGTGTGGTCGTCAGGGTTCATCTGGCCCTTGATAAGAAGGACCCAGAGAAGATCAAAGAGGAGATAAAGGAACTCAGGGCAAAGAGAAAGGCTGGCGCGCCGGTTTCAAAGCCGAGTGCCGGGTCGATATTCAAGAACCCCGAGGGCACCTCGGCCGGACGTCTCATTGATGAAGCGGGATTAAAAGGGCATAGTTGCGGGGACGCAGAGATAAGTACAGAGCATGGAAACTATATCATAAATAAGGGTTCGGCCAGGGCCGCAGACGTACTCAGCCTTATGGCGACTATTCGAGACAAGGTCTACAGTGAAAAGGGCGTGATGCTCGAGCCGGAGATAAAGGTAATAGGCGAGGATTAAGAATTCGAGTTTCTGTCCAACCCGCCCCCCTCCCCCCATCTATAAAAACGGGGGCGGGTTGGACAGAGAAAGTAATAATTCGAAGCTAACATACTAAAAGGACTTTGGGAATAAGAGTTGGCGCAAAAGAGAGGAAGAAAAGGGGCTATTAAAAAGAGACGGATCGGCGTCCTTATGGGAGGCACTTCGGCTGAGCGGGAAATTTCGCTCAAGACCGGACGAAGTGTTCATAAAGCGCTCCTTGCCAGAGGTTTTAAGGGCGTAGAACTGATAGACGTTGATAAGGAGATAGCGAAAAGGCTCAAAGACAAACGCATAGAGGTCGCCTTCATAGCGCTTCATGGAAGCCCGGGTGAGGACGGCACGATACAGGGCCTCCTTGAGGTCATGGGTATTGCGTATACGGGCTCAGGGGTGCTCGCAAGCGCGCTCTGCATGGACAAGATAGCGACCAAGGAGATACTTCACTACCACGGGATCCTTACCCCCCCATTTAGGGTCCTTAATCCCGGTAGTAACCCGCCGGGGGGGCTTAAACTGCCATGTGTGGTTAAGCCCCCCGCCGAGGGCTCGACAATGGGAATAACGATCGTGAGAAAAAAAAGTGAGTTCAAAGAGGCTTTAAAGGCGGCAAGGCGCTTTTCGCCGGTCTCGCTCGTCGAGTCTTTTATAGAAGGCAGGGAGGTTACGGTCTCGGTCCTTGATTCAAGCTCGGCCCTGCCCGTGGTGGAGATATGTCCAGGCGAGGGTATTTATGACTACAAGGCCAAGTACACCGCGGGCAACGCGGAGTTTATCGTGCCGGCAAAGTTAGGTAAGCGTGAGTTAAAGAGGGTACTCTCGGCGGCGCTCGCCTCTTATGAGGCCTTGAGGTGCAGAGGGGTAGTGAGGGTGGATATGATAATCGACGCCGAGGGAGTGCCCTACGTTATAGAGGTCAATACGGTCCCCGGCATGACTGAGATGAGCCTTTTGCCTATGGCCGCCAGGAGCGCAGGGATATCTTACGGCGTACTTGTCGAAAAGATGCTCCTGGCGGCTACGCTCGATTCCAACGTTTGATGAGGGTTTTTTTGATGGCTAGAAGAAAGAAAAAACCCATAAGGGGAAATAAAAGGAGGCACGCGTTAAGCCCGGCAAAGAGGCTAAAGAGGGTTGTAGGCGTAATGCTCAAGGTGCTTGTGATTACCATCGGCATCCCGGTTCTTCTTGTAGGCGGCTACCGTCTCTATGGGGAACTGCTCGTTCATCCGCGCCTCGATATTAGGAGCATAAACGTTGGCGAGGTGGAAAAGGTCGGCGCTGAAGAGATTAAACGGCTCTCGAATATAGAGGAAGGTCAAAATATTTTTTCCGTCTCTATCGTTTCCGGTGCTAAAGCCATTGAGGCGCACCCCTGGATAAAGTCGGCCGTTATCAGGAGGCATATACCCGATACGATCAATATCGAGGTTGTAGAGAGAAAACCGCTATGTCTGGTGAGCATGGATGGTCTCTATGTGGCCGATGAAGACGGGGTCCTCTTTAAAAAATATTCGCCCGAAGACGCTTTAGACCTCGTGCTCATAACAGGACTTGAAAGCGGTGTAGAAGGGGGCGTTAAAGTGCTCGATAAAGCTCTGATAGGGCTTGTTGAAAAGCTTAGCTCAAGGGACGGTTTCAATCTCAAAAATATCTCGGAGATCCATTACGACCGGGTCTTCGGGTTCTCCCTCTATACACTGGATAAGGGTGTAAGGCTTTCCCTCGGTACCGCTTTGATAGATGAAAAGCTCTGGGCCTTTGAAGAGGTTACCCAGGAGATGGGGAGTGGGGTTAAGGATGTCGCGGCAATGGATTTGACCGATAAAGAAAAGGTTGTTGTGAAATTAAGGACTCTATAAAGAGAAAGGTGGTATCAAGAGATATGGCAAAGAAGGGTGACGTCATTGTTGGGCTCGATGTAGGAACGACCAAGATCTGCGCTGTGGTGGGTGAGGCGACCACCGAGGGCGTGGAGATTACGGGGATAGGGGTATATCCGTCCAGGGGGCTCAGGAAAGGGGTCGTTATAAATATCGAGAGTACCGTCGAGTCGATCAAGAAGGCGATCGAGGAGGCGGAGCTGATGGCGGGTTGCGAGATCCACAGGGTCTATGCCGGAATATCCGGGGGGCATATAAAGGCCTTTAACAGCCATGGCGTTATCGCTGTAAAGGACGGTGAAATTTCGCTCTCGGATGTGGAGAGGGTAAGCGAGGCAGCCCAGGCCGTTGCCATACCTACCGACAGGGAGGTGATCCATGTCATACCACAGGAATATATAATCGACGAGCAGGAGGGCATTCAGGAACCGCTCGGCATGAACGGGATACGCCTTGAGGTAAAGGTACATATAGTGACTGCGGCGGTCACGAGCGCGCAAAACATTGTAAAGTGCGCCAACAAGGCCGGGCTCGACGTGGCCGATATCGTGCTTCAACAGATCGCCAGCAGCGAGGCGGTCTTAAGCTCGGATGAGCGCGAACTCGGGGTGGCGCTGGTCGATCTCGGAGGCGGCACGACCGATATCGCTATATACCACGGCGGGACGATCAAGCACACCACGGTCATATCGCTCGGGGGAAACCAGGTTACGAACGACATAGCGGTGGGACTGAGGACGCCTGCCGCCGAGGCCGAGAAGCTCAAGAAGGAGCACGGGTTCTCTATAGCCGCGATGGCCGGCGAGGACGAGGTCATCGAGGTGCCAAGCGTTGGAGGGCGCGGGCCGAGGAGTGTGGGAAGACGCATGCTGGGGGAGATTATCGAGCCGAGGGTGGAGGAGATCTTCGACCTGGTAAACCAGGAGATCATCAGGAGCGGACATGAGAGTTTTGTCTCCGCCGGTATAGTGCTGACAGGAGGTACCGCTTCGCTTGAAGGAATAGTTGAACTCGCCGAGCAGGTATTTAACCTGCCGGTCAGGGTCGGTAGTCCGAGCGGGATTACGGGTCTTGTCGATGTGGTGAGCAGTCCGATGTACGCTACGGGCGTGGGTCTGGTCTGTTACGGCAGCAAGCACATTTCGGCAAACGAATTTCAAAGGGGGTCGGAGAATGTCTTCAATAAGATCAGCTATAGAATGAAGGGATGGATAAAGGAATTTTTCTAGATATTAACTTTAAACAAAAAAAAAGGGAGGTACATATCGTGTTTGAAATGGCGGAAACATTTAACAGGGGGGCGAAGTTAAAGGTAGTCGGTATCGGGGGTTGCGGCGGAAACGCCGTCGATACCATGATCGACGCGGGGCTTGACGGGATAGAGTTTGTTACGGCCAATACCGACAGCCAGGCCCTTATGATCTCACAGGCGAACGTGAAGCTGCAACTCGGAGAAGGGCTTACCAAGGGGCTGGGGGCCGGGGCCAATCCCGAAATCGGGATGGAGGCGGCGCTTGAGAGCATTGACCAGATTACAGAGGCCCTGCAGGGCAGCGATATGGTCTTTGTAACGGCGGGCATGGGCGGAGGTACAGGTACGGGTGGCGCGCCGATAGTCGCCGAGGCGGCCAGGGAAGCGGGCGCCCTTGTTGTGGCGGTGGTCACGAAACCATTTGCCTTCGAGGGTTCAAAGAAGATGCGTCAAGCAGAGCTTGGCCTCAAGCACCTGAGCGAGGTAGTCGATACGGTAATTACGATACCGAACCAGAGACTCTTAAGCGTATCGAACAAGAGCACATCGCTTAAGGGCGCTTTTAAGAAGGCCGACGAGGTTCTCTATCAGGCCGTAAGGGGAATAAGCGACGTGATAACGGTCACCGGACTCGTTAATGTCGACTTTGCCGATATCAGGGCGATAATGTCCGGCATGGGGCAGGCGATCATGGGAAGCGGTACGGCCTCGGGCGAGAACAGGGGCGAGGACGCGGCCAGGATGGCGGTATCAAGTCCGCTCCTTGAGGAGATCTCGATCTCAGGCGCAAGGGGAGTACTGATCAATATTACCGGAAGCTCGGACCTTTCCATACACGATGTGAACGCGGCATCGAGCCTTATCCATGAGGAGGCGCATGAGGACGCCAATATTATCTTCGGCGCAGTTGTCGATGAAAAAATGGAAGAGGAGATAAGGGTCACGGTCATTGCCACGGGATTTGGCGACGCGAAAGAGAGAGCAAATTCCAATACCACAATGCTGCCCAAGGCGCAGATAATCGAAAATCTCGACCTGCCGCTTTCCGGTAAGAGGGATGATAATCCTGTTGGCATCAGAAAGGAGCCCAGGGTAAGCGAACCGACGCTTGGCGAGGTAAAGAGGGTAGGCAATATGGGGGGCTATAGCGCTTCAGATGAGGACCAGTACGATACGCCGACCTTCTTAAGAAAGCAGGCCGACTGAGAACGAGAAGAGCTAGCGGGTTAGCGCATAGACGGGACTTAGGCTAAAGGCTTTAGCCACTCTTCGAGTATAAGCATGGCTGAGCGCTTATCGAGCGGTTCATTGCCGTTGCCGCAGTTCTGGTCCTGTGTACACGACGGGCACGAGAGTTCGCAGGGGCATTCCCGCATCAGGGTATACGTTGCCTCAAGCCACGCTCTAAGCATAGTGTAGCCCCTAAGTGTCAGTCCGACGCCGCCCTCATGGCCGTCGTATATAAATATGGCCGGGTTGTTAAGGAGCGGGTTGTATGTGTAGCTAACGCCGCCAAGATCCATTCTGTCGCACATGGCGAAGAGCGGAAGAGCGGCTATCTGGGCGTGCTCCAGAGCGTGAAGGCCCCCGGATATGTTAAATCCCGCGTCATCGATCTTCTCTATTATATCCTCTGAGACCTCCATCCATACGGCGGCGGTGGTAAATTCCTCTTCAGGCAGGTCGAGATCAAACTCTTTTATCTTCTCGCGCGTATAAATATCTTTTACCCAGTAGCCTGTGACCTTCTCGGTTACCCTTATCATGCCCCTTGAGATCACCATATTGTTAAGCCTTTTGGTCTCAAGCTTTTCAACTATCTCGGTATCCTCATCGGTGCGCGC
Organism: uncultured bacterium; assembly: GCA_965372515.1. Lineage (GTDB taxonomy): Bacteria > Desulfobacterota > GWC2-55-46 > GWC2-55-46 > JAJCZF01 > CBDVCO01. The sequence goes on from CBDVCO010000005.1 coordinate 39,889, forward strand.
TACGGTAAAGTAGCCTGTGTTGACCTCCTTACATATGGCCTCTTTTTTTCCAGTATGTAGACCCATGATCCGGTACTGTTTGCCCATGTGCAGATAGAGCGCTCCGGGGTGAAGTTCTTTGAATATCCTTCCCGATCCGGAGTGTCCGAGAAGTGTGCCATCTTCACCAAGGATCCTAAAGGCATAACCAGAGCTCCTGAGGTTCACGGACCTGTGCGGAGCGCGTGAGCTTCCCTTAGGATACCAGAGGTTTCCCCTTTCCCAGTGGCGAAGCTTCCCCTCCTCTTCGAGCTCTTTTAGCGCTGTTACGGATGAGGCCATATCGAATACGGTTTCGTCATGCTTTAGCTGAAGCTCATGCGCGGCGCAGAGCAGGTGGGCCTTTTTTATCGGGAAGTTCTCGGTGTCGAGTACCGCGGCCTCGGCACTGCTTGAGAAAAATGCCTCGGGGTTTCTTAAAAAGTACTTATCCAGAGCGTCCTCTATCGCGATCATCACGATGAGCGATTCTTTACCCTTTCTCCCTACCCTGCCGGCCCTTTGCCAGGTGGAGCTTATGGTGCCGGGATATCCGACGAGTATGCAGATATCGAGCCCTCCGATGTCCACGCCGAGTTCAAGCGCGCTTGTGCTTATAACTCCGTCGAGGGTGCCGTTAAAGAGACGCTCTTCAATGTCGCGCCGCTCTTCGGGGAGAAACCCCGCCCTGTATGAGCTGATACGCTCTGCGATATCCGGGGCCTGGTCCTTTGCCCACCGGTATATCAGCTCGGTTATCTTTCTAGCCTTGGTAAAGGTTATGCACTTGAATTCATTTTTAACAGCGGCCAGAAATAGTTTTAACGCCGATGTGTACGGGCTGTCGGCCGGGTCAAGGAAGAGGAAGTTTCGTTTGGCGATGGGCGCTCCGCTTTTTTCAACAAGAGCGAAGTCGAGCCCCGTGAGCATGGCGGCAACCTCAGCCGGGTTCGCGATCGTGGCGGAGCACGATATGAAAACGGGGCTGGCACCGTAGTGGTGCGCTATCCGGCGCAGCCTCCTTAGCACGTTGGCTACGTGGGACCCGAAGACCCCCCGGTATGTGTGCAGTTCGTCGAGAACCACGTAGTTGAGCCCCCTGAAAAAATCCTCCCACTTTTCATGGTGCGCCAAGATTCCCATATGGAGCATATCCGGGTTGGTAAGTATGATGTTTGGGGGGTTCTCCCTTATCTTTCTTCTCTTATAACCGGTGGTGTCCCCGTCGTAGATGGCGGCGAGGTTCTCTAGTTTCAGTGATTTTGAAAGACCGTCCAGGGTCTTCAGCTGGTCTTGAGTAAGTCCCTTTAACGGGAATATATAGAGGGCGCGGGTTTTAGGGGTAGAGCCTGGCGCCTTAAGGAGTTTTTCGAGTACAGGCAGGTTGTATATAAGGCTCTTTCCGCTGGCGGTCGGCGTCATGGTAACGACATTTTTGCCCTTTCGTACCAGCGCTATAGCCTGTGCCTGATGAGAGTATAGTTTGTCGATAGAATATTCCTCTTTAAGTACGGTGCTTAGCGCCCTGGGCAGCGCTGGTTTAAGCGCCGAGTATGTCGCCTTGTGGGGGCGTATTCGCTGGTGCCAGCATACTTCGCCAAGCTCTTTACGGCCTTCTATTAATTCTATGAAGCTCTTAATTTCCATATATTCAAGATAACATCATTTATGCCCTTTTGCCATGCCAGGCAGGCACCATGCAGGCCGATATATTGGTTTGACAACAGCTACTGCATCAGGGTAATATTTAAGGTAGTGGACGGCTTAGGAGGGGTGGTTTCAGGGGGGTCTTCGGCCGTATACATATATAAAAGGTTAAAAGGTATAGAGGGAAGAAGGGGTTTTCAAATGGCTGCTACAAAGTGCCAGTGCTGCGCAAAAGAACTTCATGAAGGGCACCTCAAATATGTCGTAGAGTTGAGGAGCTTTGCGGACTTCGACGGATATCTGGAGGAGTACGAGGGCGATATCGAGGAAGGTATAAACGATCTTCTCGACGCGGTCGAGACCATGGATGAAGAGTCTTTAGAGGACGACGTCTATCAGGTGCAGGTATTTATACTCTGCAAGAGGTGCAGGGACAAGTTCTCGAACGATCCGTTCCAGAGCGGACACAAGGCAATGGAGTTTGAGGACCTTAAAGCCACAATACACTAGTGTCGCTTCAAGTTTATATTGTCGATCTTTAAGTTTTGCAAATCTTTCAAGGCAGGGCGCAGACACGCAGTAATAGCTGTGCCTGTCTATTAAAGTCTCGGCCAAGACAATCTTACCCGGGCGCGAGGCATATCAAAAGAAACTTATACTTAGAGTACCTACCTTTATAATTATCTATGCGTTACGCGATAATATCTGATATACATGCGAATGTAGAGGCCCTTGAGGCGGTTTTAGAGGATATCGACCGGCGTCGCGTTGATAAGATCGTCTGCCTTGGCGATATTGTCGGCTACAACGCAAACCCCAACGAGACCGTCGACCTGATAAGGGAAAAGGGTATCTTGTCGATTGCCGGGAACCACGACTTGAGGGGCGCTGGTAACCAGGAGCCTGTCGGCTTCAATCCGCAGGCGCGCTCGGCGATACTCTGGACGCGTGATCAAATTACACCGGAGAATAGGGAGTTCCTCGCTTCCTTGCCGGTTACGCTTGCGGTCGATGATCTGTTCTTGATGGTCCACGGCTCTGTAAACTCGGCCGACGACTACATACTTAGCACCTCTGAGGCGATCGCAAATTTCAAACTCTTAAAGAATGAAGGTGAAATTCGTATCTGCTTCTTTGGTCAAACTCACAAGCCCGCGATCTTTGTCGAAGACGAAGGCAGGGTCTTTCTTGTGCGCGGCGAGGGAAAAGAATATGACTTTATGCTCCGTGATAGAGCTTATTACCTTATAAACCCCGGCGGCGTCGGCCAGCCGAGGGACCAGGATGAGAGGGCCGCATACGTGATCTATGATTCTTACCGCGACAGGGTGTCGTTCTTTCGCGTGGTCTACGATACGGCCGCGGCTTCAAGGAAGATAGTGGCCGCGGGATTGCCCTTTACTCTCGCCGTCAGGATTAAGCAGGGTTGGTAGGGGCCGCTTTAAATATTGAGGCGCATTCTTCATTGATTGGACAAGGGGCGTAGTATGTGTCTGGCTGTACCGTGCAGGGTCATAGAGGTGGATAACCGATACGCAATGGTCGAGGGGGCTGGGCACAGACGCAAGGTCGAGATCGTGCTCTTGAGGAAAAAAGGCGTTAAGAGAGGCGACTATCTGCTTATCCACGAAGGACTCGCCATCACAACGCTTCCCACAGACGAGGCCCTTAGAATTCTAAAGATGATAGAGACTCTTAACGAACTTCCCGGGGTACACTAGTCCCATGTGTCTGACTCGTCCCGCAAAGATAGTAGAGGTAGAAGGCGCGCGCGCCCTTATAGATGATCCTAAAGGGGAGCGTTATGTTGAGCTAAGTGCCGTGCCCGGCGTTAAGGCCGGCGACTGGGTGCTCCATGTAAGTGGCCTCGTTATTAAAAAGATTCCAGCTAAGGACGCGCACGAGATCCTCGATCTCCTTGAAGGCGCAAAAAATTCCGCCAGTTCACAGCAACCCTCCTTACGGTTCAAAGAGTCGATCGAGTCTTTACAGGGCGGCTGGCCAAAAATTTCTGATATAGAATATCTCTTAAATACAGAAGGCGCCGACAAGGAGGCGCTGCTTTCAGAGGGAGGTAGGGCGAGGAGCGAGCATATAAAGGACTTTATATGCATCCACGGCATAATAGAGTTCTCGAACCACTGCGCCAGCGATTGTCTTTACTGCGGGCTAAGAAAGGACAATCAGGCGCTTGAGAGATACCGCATGGAGCCTCGTGAGATTATAGAGTGCGTTGTCGAGGCCGTCCAGGAGAGGGGCTACAAACTTCTGGTGCTCCAAAGCGGCGAGGACAGTTTTTATACCGACGAGATACTTGTCGGTATTATCGAAGAGATCAAGAAGAGGTGTAGGTGCTTTCTCTTTTTAAGTTCCGGAGAGCGGGGCTATGAAAGTTACAAAAGGCTAAAAGAGGCCGGGGCCTCCGGCGTGCTCCTTCGTTTTGAGACGGCGAACGAGAGACTCTTTAATGAGATTCATCCCCATGGTAAGGATTATGAGGCCCGCTTTGAGCACCTGAGATTCCTAAGAGAGCTGGGGTTCTTTATAGCCACCGGTTCACTCATAGGCATCCCCGGCCAGAAGGCCGTTGATATCGCCGAAGATATACTCGCTATAAAGGAGTACGCCGACATGGCGACTATCGGCCCCTTTATCCCGACGCCGGGCACTCCATTTGCCGATCAAGCTTCCGGCGACACGGAGCTCACTTTAAAGGCCGTGGCAATTATACGCCTTTTGATGAAGAAGGTGCGCCTGCCGGTGGTTACGGCCTTTGAGACCTTAACCGGAGAAGAGGGGAGAAGGCTCGCCTTAAACTCAGGGGCGAACTCTTTGATGCTAAACCTTACGCCCGAAAGATTTCGTGCGCTCTACAAGATATACCCCGATAAATTTTTTGACACGGATTCTATCTGGGAACGTTACGGACTATTTAACTATGCCGGAAGCTATGCCATGCTCGAAGAAAAGATGGCTAAGGAGATAGGCGGGTAGGGAATATGTCTACTTTTACGCATATGAAAAAAATCTCCGACGTTATCGACGCCGGCGCTATACTGGAGATCATAGAGGGGAGCGCCCCGGCGTCAATCGAAGAGGTGCGCGATATTCTCACAAAGGCGGAGCTAAGGCAGGGTCTTGATTTAAAGGAGGCCGCGGTTCTCCTTAGGGTAGAGGAGCCTGAGCTTTCAGATGAGATATTTCGCTCAGCCGGGCGCGTAAAGCGCGCTATTTACGGAGAGCGCCTCGTGCTCTTCGCCCCGCTCTACACATCAAGCTTTTGTGTAAACGATTGCGCTTACTGCGGCTTTCGTAGTTCCAATAGAGAGCAAAGGACGCGTCTATCCATGGAGGAGATAAGGAGCGAGGCAAGAGCGCTTATCGACATGGGGCACAAGCGTGTCCTCCTTGAATGCGGCGAGGAGGGGGAGCTTAATACAATAGACTATACGATAGATTCTATCGAAGCGATATATAGCGCAAGGTCGGGCAACGGTGAGATCAGGCGCGTTAATGTCAATATCGCCGCGACCGATGTTGAGAACTATAAACGTCTAAAGAAGGCTGGCATAGGCACCTACCAGCTCTTTCAGGAAACCTACCACCAACCGACTTATACTCGTCTCCATAAAGGGCCGAAGGCCGACTACTCACGCCAGCTCTTTGCCCATGACCGGGCATTTGAGGCCGGCATAGACGACGTGGGTCTCGGCGTACTCTTCGGGCTCTATGATTATCGCTTCGAGGTTCTGGCGCTCTTAAGCCACGCCCGCTATCTGGAGAGAACCTTTAACGTGGGGCCGCATACATTTTCCGTTCCGAGGTTTAAGCAAGCGAAGGGGGCTAGTGTCGCCACGGACTACCTGGTAAGCGACGACGAGCTTTTAAAGATCATCGCCGTCCTTCGCCTCGCCGTGCCTTACACGGGAATGATAATCTCCACCAGAGAGAGCGCCGGGTTTCGAAAGAAGGCATTCGAGATAGGCATCTCGCAGGCCTCTGCCTGTTCCTCGGCCTCTCCCGGAGGCTACTCCAACAAAGAGGCCCATGAGCAGTTTGGCCAGTTTTCAATCGGGGACCACAGGGCGATGGACGATTTCCTAAGTGACGCCCTCTCAGCCGACCTCCTGCCGAGCTTTTGTACCGCCTGTTACAGGAGAGGGCGCACGGGAGAGGTCTTTATGAAGCTCGCAAAGCCGGGGGAGATAGAGCACCTCTGTAGCCCAAACGCGCTTCTTACCTTCAAGGAGTACCTCGAGGACTACGCGAGCGTGGATGTTAAGGCGCTAGGCGCGCAAGTGGTTGAAAGATATCTGGGCGAGATTGATGATCCTCTTTTAAGAGAAGAGACTAGAGAGATGCTAAAAAAGATTGAGGGTGGCGAGCGTGACTGTTTTTTTTAGCGAGGGTGTTTATCTATCGGCCTTGCTGCTTTCTTGAATAAATTTCCAGGCTCTGCCAAGGATCGTTCGCTTTAAGGCTATAACTATATCGGGGTGGCTAGCGGCAATATTGATCGTCTCTCCCGGGTCTGTCTTCAGATTAAATAGCTCGGTTTTCCCGCTTCGCATGTTGTAGATCAATTTGTGGTTGCCCTTGTATGCGGCGAATATTCTCTGCTCTTTGTTCTGTTTTTGAAAGCCTGTATATAGCACCGTCGAGACGGTCGTCTTTTTGTTTAGCGGGCTATCATTCAACATATAGGGTGTGAGTTTCTCGCCCTCCATCCATTCAGGCACGGGCCTTCCAATTAGGTCGAGTATGGTCGGGGCGATGTCCAGATGATCGGCGAGTGTCTCTATGCGTCTTCCTGTTTTCTGCCCCGGCAGGTGAATTAGAAGCGGCACATGGAGCTCCGGCTCATAGAGGGTCGGGCTGTTGTGTCCAATCCAGCCCTTTTCAAAGAGCTCCCCGTGGTCGGAAGTGGCTATTATCATGGTCTTGTCAAAGAGTCCTGCCTCCTTTACACTATTGACGAAACGCTTCATTCTTGTATCTGCAAATAGAACGAACTCGTCATACCTGAGGCGCGTCTTGTCTATCTGCCCCTGTTCCGAACGGGGGTAATAACCGTCGTAGAAGAGTTCGTATTTTGGATCGATCTCCTCGTTAATGAATTTATACCGAAAAGGGCTGGGAGGCAGGTAGGGTAAGTGTGGGGGCCATACGTGAACCCAAAGGAAAAAAGGCCGGTCATGATCTCGGGCGATGAATTGTGCGGCGATATCGAAGGTCTTACCCCCAATGTCTTTTCTTTGAAATTGGTTGGAATTTAGATAGAGGTAGTGCCTGATAACCGGCATGGTGATGGCAGGAATCCTCGAGTTTGTGATCTTTGAAAAGAGTTCTTCGAGTGCTACCAATGAATCGGGGATGTTCAAGGCATAGAGCCTGACACTTTCGAACTGGTTCTCCATGCCCATGTTGGGCGGGTAAGAAAAAGCTATGGGCACGATTGCAGTAGTTTGGTAGCCCGTAAGAAGGGCAGGGAGGTTTTTCTGCTTCTCCTCGGCCCTTACCTTGTCGTTGAGTTTCAATACCCCGTGTGTCCAGGGGTACATCGACGTGAGTATGCTCACCATTGAGGTGTTGGTCTTGTTGTAGTTTGAGTGCGCCCTTTCGAAGACATAGCTCTCTTTGGCGAGTTCTTCGAAAAATGGGGTGGTTTTTAAGGGGTAGCCGTAGAGCGACATGTCCCTTGCGCTCATGCCATCAAATGTAATGAGTATTATGTTGGGGTTCGTAACCTCCGTTAAAGAACTCTTTGATAGAGGCTCAGGCGGAGCGTTCTTCGTCTGTGCGGTAAAGATGGTGAGGCACGCTAGAAGAAAGACGGCCGATATTGCGGTAATGCCGATCAGCGGTTTCCACAGGGCTTTGATAATCCCGTAAATACCCTTATGAAAGAGCTTTGGTAAAAAGAAACGAAGTGCTATGACGATTGATATAAGGGCCAAAGGCATAAGCGAGTGGTTCGATATCCAGAAGGCGGACATCGTCGGGGTGATAGGGCCTTTGATCATTACCATGAAGGCCGGTATATATATAAGTGCAAAGGACGAAACGCAAAGGGTCTCTGAGAGCGCCGGGATAAAACCGGAAAACCTGCCCTTATTAATCGGGAGTGCGGCCAGGAGCGAGAACGCCAGTGCCAGTGCTATGGAGCAAAGCAGTGCGAGAAGGAGAAAGAAGGCGAAGAGTTTTATTACCTCTGAGTCGGTGAGATAGGTGTGATAATGGTTGATATCAGTGAATATCTGAACAATCTCGACAGCGAGGACCAGAAAGGCTGTAACATAGAACAGTTTTAGATAGGGTACTATTTTTTTCATAAGTCCAAT